>JBFFSH010000061.1:0-15877 GCA_041572575.1 Thermodesulfobacteriota bacterium | reverse complement strand
ATACAATGGAATTGACAGAAAACACTTTGTTTTGTATCTAAAAGAGATGGAATTTAGATTTAATAACAGAAATGTAGATTTAGTTAATAAAATAAAGGAGATTCTGCATTACTTATAGCTCTGTTCTATGCGAGCTCCTATAAAAATTTGTATGTAATATTAAATAAGCAATATTTATGCCAGATTAACCAAATACTACCTTATTTAAGACAATTGGTAGTAAATCTATAAATTAGGGCAGAATAGTACGATTAATAGCAACTATTTTATGGATTAATAAAAAGATTGAGAAGATATTAAGTAAGGTAATCTTATTTTAAAGCTCGTTTCCTATAGCCTAGAACCGATATATAAATTAGTGTAATAATAAAACAGATAATATAAAAATAATGTCCGTATTTCACATAAAAAGTGCTTTCATTATTCATTAACCTCACTTCACCCGTTAGGGTTAGCCTTTCGAATATGTCAGATTTTATTACAACTTTGCCAAGAGGGTCTATAATAGCACTGACTCCAGTATTTGTTGCTCTAATTAGATAAGTCCTGTTTTCAACGGCTCTTGGAACAGATAGTAACAAATGCTGGTGTGCTGCTATAGTTTTTCCAAACCATGCATCATTGGTAAGATTAATGAGAATATTGGCTCCTTTCTCTTTAAATTGTCTCGAAAAAGACGGGATAATGTCTTCATAGCAAATAAGCGGGGCAATCTTTACTCCAAGCTTATCGATTATCATTAAATTCAATTCTCTTCCAGGTACATAATCACCTGTAGCGGGACTTAGCTTTTTGATTGACGGGAAATAAGTTGAAAACGGCAGGTATTCGCCAAACAAAAGAAGCTTGATTTTATTAAACCTTCCAAGAATCTGCCCCCTGGCATCAGTAAGAAATGCGGAGTTGTATTTATTTACATTATCCATATCACCTCCGGGTGGAGGTGGGTCAAATGACAGGCCGCCGGTGAGAAAATATTTGTCTTTAATAAAAGGAATCAGCTGAGTGTCTTCGTATGCCAGGTACTTAAATGTGGTAGGAATAAATATCTGTATTGCAGTTTCAGGCCAGATTATTAACTGAGCATCTGATAATTCATATGAAAGCTCTTTGTGCTTGTTAACCATAGCAAGATAGTTGTTCTGCTTTTTTTCTGTAAAATCAAAGTTTCCCTGAACTATGCCTACTCTTAATTTTGGCGATTCATCCACTATCTTTGTAACAGATTCAATTTTTAGGTAGCCATATACTAATACAGCAAGTACCAGGACCATTGAAACAGACAGCTCTGTGACTGGAAACTTTTCATTGAGCTTTTGATTTCTATAAATTTTATATAAGGAGTGATTGAAAATTATTACTACAAGGCTCAAAAACCCAACTCCAAAGAGGTCTGATACCTGTATGATGGGATGAAAGTTTGCAAGCGGACTAGCTATGCTGAACGGGAAAAGCAGAGGATAAAAATATTCGGTGGCAACCCAGATGATTCCAATCAGTATGGTGGCTGCATACTTGAATCTTTTTAGCAGTTCTGAACTAATAAAGAGACAGAATAGACCAAACATAAGCCCGGAGTAGACACTTATAATAAGATGAAATAAAATACCTAATATAAATGGAAAACCGCCAAAATTTGTAATTGTACCAATAAGCCAGTAGGTGGTAATAAAATAAGCAATCGTTCCTGTTAGTGTGCCGATCTTTAATGCTTTTTTTGGTGTTTCATTCTCTATACAGATAAAAAGCGGTATGAATGAAATAAACGCAAGTGGCCAGGCAAGATCAACTATAAAAGTAAGCGCTATAATAACAGCTGAGATTATTGAAAGTATTGTCTGCTTTTTATTAAGATCGCGCATATTGGGGGTCTGATCTCACTTTGTTATGATCTTAAGCGGTACTTTGAGAAGCAGGTTTGTTTTTTAATGTAATTATTTTTATTATACCAAGCGCTATAAGTCCTACTGCCATAAGCTGAGCTACGGAAAGACCGTCTATCGGGCTTGGGGTAGTGCTCCTTATAAATTCAATTAAAAACCTTTCTATTCCGGCTAATATAAGAAACATGGAGAAAATCCACCCATCAGGTCTGTGCTTTTTTCTAAGTTTCCAAAGAGCAAAGAATACTAGTCCTAAAAGAATGACTTCATATACCTGGGTAGGGTGAACGGGGTCTGTGGTTGGAGGAAGACCCTTGGGAAATGCTACTGCCCATGGCACATCTGATTTAATTCCATAGTCGTCTCCCACAAGAAAACAACCAATCCTGCCAATTGAATGTCCGATTGCAAGTGCCGGAGCGCAAGTGTCCAGTACCTTAAAAAAACTCACTTTGCTTTTAACTGTTAATAACCAGATCATCAAAACCGAGCCTATAAAACCACCATAAAAAGTGAGACCGCCGCGGGAAAAAAGGTGTGTCAGGGGATTGCTCATAAGCTCTGAGAAGGGCACATTTTCAAATAAATACATTATTTTTGCCCCGCCAATACCTCCTATCATCGATACCAAAAGCAGATTTCCCAAAAGGTTTTGGTCCATATTCTTTCTCTTGAATTCGAGTGAAGTGATCCAGTAGCCAACCAGAAACGCGATCGCTACCATGAGTCCAAAAGATGATATTACAAAGTTTCCTATTCTTAGAAGTTCTGGATACATTTATCCCTCTTTATTTTCTATTTCTAGTTTTTCAGTTAGAAGATCAATTTCTTTTTTAAGTTTATCGTTTGTTTTAATGAGTCTGAACAAGAAAAATAATAACACAATCCACAGCAGAGCCTGAACCATGAACACCGAAAATATATCATTCATTTACTTCTCCTTAAAAGTTATCACATAAATTTAACTGAATGTTTTATATAAGCTAAATAATTATAGTAAATTGATGTTTCTTGATGCTGTAATCAAAAAAAGGTAATCTCATAGGTTAATATGTTAGCAAGTCCTGTACTGGTATTAAACAGATATTTTGTTCCCATCACGGTAACAAGCCTAAAAAGGGCATTCATAATGCTCTACGGAGGAGTTGCAAAGGCAGTTGCGGGTAACTACGAGACCTTTGATTTCGAATCATGGTCCGAGATTGCAGCTCTTAAGGATGAAGATTCCATTAGGACTGTAAGCAGGGTTATTAAAGCCCCAAGGGTTATCATGGTGCTGCGCTATGACAAAATGCCAAGGAACGAAACAAAGTTTAATAGGCTTAACATATTCAGAAGGGATGGTGGAAAGTGTCAGTATTGCGGCAAAAACTTTCCCAAATCGGAATTCACTATTGACCATGTTGTTCCACGCTCCCATGGTGGAAAGAGTATCTGGGAAAATGTGGTATGTGCCTGTTCCAGGTGTAACAGAAAAAAAGGCGGCAGGACACCTGTACAAGCAAACATGAAACTGATAAACAGACCAAAGAAGCCAAACTGGGATCCATTTTCTAATTTTTATGTTAGATCGGTAAGATACGAAGAGTGGAAACCTTTCCTTAGTTTTGTGGACGCTTCTTACTGGAATGTTGAGCTTTCTGAATAGTTTGTAACCTTTATTTGATTATTTGATTTATATTTCTTATATACTTATTAAGTAATTATAGGAGACACCGTATATGTATCAAAGAACATTAATATTAACTTTATTCCTCTTTCTATGCAGTGCATTGAATTCTTTTTCAAAAATTGAGATTGATATCAATACTCCAACCATACAACCCATTCCTATAGCCATTGCTGATTTGAATGCTCTGGGGCAGGTAAATCAAAACGCAAGAGAGTTTGTAGAAGTACTCAAACAGGACCTTAAAAACTCAGGTCTATTTGCTATTGTACAGGCTCCTATGTCGCCCGGCAGTGCTGTGAATTATCAGGCCTATTTTGATGCCGGCGCTGATGCGCTTATTAAAGGTGACTACAAGGTAACAGGCACTAATATCGAGATTGCCATAAGGCTGTTTGATTTAAAGGATGAGCAGCCTCTGGTTGGGAGGTCCTATGAAGTAAGCCCCCGCAGAGTTTCAGAAGCTGCACACAGGTTTGCTAACCACGTGTTAAAGGAACTTACGGGAATAGACGGTTTCTTTACATCAAAAGTAGTTTATGTTTCAGGTTCTAAAAGAAAAAGAGATCTTTACCTGATGGACTATAATGGTGAAAACATAAGAAAGCTTACAAGCCACAATTCTCTTGTTCTCTCCCCAAGCTGTTCGAAGGACGGATCAAAAGTAGTTTTTAATTCCGATAAAGTCTGGGATCAGGATTTATATGTTATCGATCTTTATCCGAGGTTTAAAGAAAAAAGAATATCAAAACCATATAAGCTCGATCAAAGCGCGGAATGGTCACCCGATGGCAGCAAAATTGTTTTTAGTCTCGATGGAGATATTGCTATAGCAAATGCAAATGGAACAGGTGTGCGAAAACTTACAAGAGGCAGAGCAATTGATGTTTCACCTACATGGTCTCCCGACGGTTCAAGGATTGCATTCGTATCAGACAGGGCAGGATCGCCCAATATATATATCATGAGTGCCTCAGGGAAAAATGTGAAAAGGCTTACAAAGAGCGGCTACAATACGGATCCTTCATGGTCTCCAAACCCGAAAATTAACAAAATTGCTTACGTAAAAGTAGAAAAAGGGGGAGGGGTTAATATATTTACCACAAATTCTGATGGATCAGGGGAACAGCGTCTAACCTGGGCATCGGGAAGAAATGAAAACCCATCCTGGACTCCGGATGGTCATTACATCTCTTTTGTTTCCAACAGAGCAGGCTCAAACAATATTTATTTAATGTTTCACAACGGCCAAAATCCGGTAAGACTTAGTAAGGGCGCACCAAAGATGTTTCCAACCTGGTGCGGATAGTCGCTGTTGGATTTATGCACTGGCTAATAAAATAATATCTTGAGAATTTTTATAGCGGCAAAGCTGCCGGATGAAACAATAGAACATATTGAAGACTACATAGATTCTATTTCGAATAGAGTCTCTGGTGTAAAATGGGAAAAACCGGAGAAATTGCACATAACCCTTAAATTTCTTGGCAATATTGATGATAACCAACTCTCAGCAGTTAATGATGTGATTTCTGAATCAGTTTCCAATATTTGCCGGATAAACATGACAGTTTCTCATTTTGGAGCTTTTCCGGGTCTATCGAGACTAAAAATATTATATGTGGGGTTTGATAAATCTCAGCAGATAACCGATCTGCAAAGCTCTATTGATAAGGGATTAGCCACTATTGGGTTTGAAAGGGAAGCAAGAGAGTTTATCCCTCATGTTACTATAGCAAGAGTAAAATCAAGGTGTAAAATTAATCCTCCGTTACCAATAATCGAACAAAAAGCCTCAGAAATAGAAAGGATAGCAGTAGTAAAAAGCAGCTTAACCTCTTCTGGATCAGAGTATCAAAATCTATTTGTATATGAATTAAGTTGATTTTCTCAGTAGATTATAAATAATATGTTTAAATATTTGAGATAGTAGGGTATATTGCACAGTTTATTTTATATGTTCATTCAATTTGGAGGACCCAGTAGATGCAGGCAGTAATTAGAACAGGCGGAAAACAGTATGTTGTTAAGCCCGGTGATGTGATTGATGTAGAACTTCTAAATTCTGAAGATGGATCAAATGTGGAATTTGATGATGTACTATTGGTATCTGATGACGCATCAGATGTTAAGGTTGGAAGCCCTACGGTGCAGGGTGCCAAGGTGACGGGTAAGGTGCTTGGTACCAAGAAAGGCAAAAAATTAATAGTATTTAAATTTAGAAGACGTAAGGGATTTAAGAAGAAACAAGGTCACAGGCAGAAATATTCATCTGTTGAAATTACGAATATTCAGGCTTAGGAGGCAGATATGTCAACAAAAAAAGGCGGCGGAAGCTCTAAAAACGGAAGAGACAGTGCTGGAAGAAGACTTGGAATAAAAAAGTTTGGTGGTGAGCAGGTTATAGCCGGCAACATTATTGTTCGTCAGAGGGGAACTAAAATTCATCCTGGTGAAAATGTTGGTATTGGAAGGGACCACACATTATTTGCTCTTACCGATGGAGTAGTAAGTTTTCAGAAATATTCGGGAAAAAGAACAAGAATCAATATTGCCCCTGCAGCAAATTAAAGACTTCAAATTATTATTGATATCTGTTATAATTAACATTAGCTCTTAAACAACCAGCTTTATTAAGATTTGGAATTGGAACATGCACCATGTGTAAACTGGCAAAAGCACAGGTGTTTAATTAACCGGAAGCAGTAAATACAATATAATAATATTGTAGAGGTGGAACAAATGAATTTACAGACTCTCCGATATTATAGTAACAACCTTACTATAATTTTTTTATTGTTGGCCATAGTCGTCGCATCACTTGTATCAGTCGCTAACTATTATTATTTTAAATCTGTTATATATGATAAACAGGTTTCCCAAATTACTGGTGCGTTTACAGAGCAAAGAGAATTTAGCGCAGCGGCAAAAGAACTTTTAAATACTAATAAAGATGTTATTTATGCAAAGCTTGTTGATGGTGATGGAGTGCTGCAGCAAAGCTTTGGAAATTCAGAAAACCTTAACACAAAAGAAATTATAGTTAATGTTTCAGACGGAAATAAGATTTTTGTTGGTGTAAATAAATCAGTACTGGGTTTTCCTTTTGAAATACCTGTAGCAGCAACGACAATAATTAGTCTTCTTGTGCTTGGACTATTCTTGATGGCTCTTAAGTTATACTACCCATTTCAAAAAAATTCTCTTAGTAAATTAAATGAACATCTGATAAAAGTTTCAAAAGGAGATTATTCTGCAAAGCTCGAGATAGACTCAGACCTAAAAGATGATGTGGATATGATAAAAGTATTTGACAGCTTCAACGAATTGGTTGATTCACTCAGTGGTTCTATGGTCTACAAAGAACCTAAAGACTCTTCAGTAATAAATTCGGTAATAGTAAATGGCAATGGTAAAACTCATACCAATGGTAAAGCAACAACTGAGCCTGTAAATTTACAAACTAATGAAACATCCGGGACTCAATCTTATGGTGATCCAATAATACGCAAAGACCCAATAATAGATGAAGATTCAATAATAGAGGAGCCTGCAAAATCATTTAATCTACATAATAGAGGCAGTCAGATAAAAATAATAAAGGATTCAAACAGTAAAAATGTTATAGCTCTTGTATCAAAGATAAGTGATTATGAGAATCTTACAAGAACATATGACGCCTCCGAACTAGCGCTTTTACTGACAGATTACAGAAAAACGGCTTCTGCTATAGTGTCACAATATGGCGGTATGGTGGAAACACTGGTAAGAGACGAGCTTGTTGCGCTATTTAATGTTACTGAAAATCTAGAAAAACCTGAACTCCGAGCCGTATCTGCAGGGGTAGAGCTTCTTCATACGTTAGTTGAACTAAACAAACATAAAGTAAGGGAAGGCGATGAGCAGATAAGCTGCAGGATAGGTGTGTATTCAAGCTCTATTCCGGTATCCAAGGAAAGTGGTACTCCATCTAATCTTGGTCTTGCAATCGAACCTGCAAAAGAGATTTGTGAGTGTTCATCTGACTGGAAACTTATGCTCTCACCCAATGTTTATAGCTCGGTAAAAGATTATGTAGAAGTTACACCACCCCCAAATGGTAAGCATAGCAATTATTCAGTTGTTACCGTAGAACAGGGTGTTATAAACATTTAGTCTTAAAATATATCCTGTTCCTTTCATTTAACCTGCCATATCTTTATCTTTTAATAATCTTATAATTATAGTTTTGTTTTAATTATTATTAGCTGTTAATATTAAGCCAAATTATATTTACTATTGATGCGCATAAATTATGAAGGCAAATATTAAGGACTTTGATCCAAAAGAGCTTGAGACGTTTATATATGAACTGGGCGAAAAACCATACAGGGCAAAGCAGATAAGTGCGTGGATTTTTGCTAAAAATGCCAGAACATTTTCTGAAATGACCGACCTTTCTCTGCCATTTAGGGATAAACTGCAAGAATCTGCAGAAATCAGATCAACTCTAAATCTTATAGGTGAACAAAAATCAGTAGATGGTACCAAAAAATATCTGTTCGAGCTCAATGATGGAAACAAGATAGAGAGTGTTTTAATCCCGGATAAAAAAAGAAATACTCTGTGTATTTCCTCCCAGGTAGGGTGTGCAATGGGATGTACATTCTGTCTTACGGCAAGGGTGGGGAAAATTAGAAACCTAAGCTGCTCAGAAATTGTAGATCAGTATCTGGCTGTAAACTCTCTAAATGATGGGTGTGTAACAAACATTGTATATATGGGAATGGGTGAGCCGCTTGATAATCTTGAAAATACGGTAAAGTCTCTAAATATTTTTACTGATAGCAACTTTATTGGTCTTTCTCCAAGAAGAATAACAGTATCAACCTCCGGGCTTGTACATAAAATAAAAGAGCTTAGTGAAAAAGTGAGTGTAAATCTCTCAGTTTCTCTAAATGCACCCTCAAATGCGATAAGAGACGAAATAATGCCTGTAAACAAACGTTTTCCTATTAGTACTCTTCTTAAGGAGTGTAAGCGGTTTCCAATTCTTAGAAGAAAATTCCTGACATTTGAATACGTTATAATTAAAGATCTAAATGACAGCACAGCAAATGCGCATGAACTTGCAAAGCTTCTAAAAGGAATAAACTGTAAAATAAATCTAATTCCATTTAATGAAGCCGCACCAATAACGTACAAAACTCCTCAGATTGAGACAGTTTTAGAGTTTCAGAAAATATTGAATTCTTACGGTCTCAACGTAAAAATCAGAAGAAGCCGGGGCAGTGATATACTTGGAGCCTGTGGTCAGCTTGCAGCAACTTACCCGCTTGATAATAAAACTAAAAAGGTTGTTCACTAACTGAAATTATGACCGGAAAAGAAGTAAGAGATACATTTTTAAAATATTTTGAGCAAAAAGATCACACGATTGTAAAAAGCTCATCACTAATACCCAAAAACGACCCTACACTGCTTTTTACAAATGCAGGTATGGTTCAGTTTAAAGATGTATTCTTGGGATTAGAAAAAAGAGATTACAACAAGGCTACCTCATCACAGAAGTGCGTAAGGGCAGGGGGTAAGCACAATGACCTTGAAAACGTTGGAGTAACTGCAAGACATCACACCTTCTTTGAGATGCTCGGAAACTTTTCGTTTGGAGATTATTTCAAAGAAAAGGCGATAGAGTTTGGCTGGGAGTTAATAACAGAAGTTTATAAACTTCCCAAAAGTAAGCTTTGGGTAACAGTATTCAGGGATGATGATGAGGCCTTTGATCTCTGGAACAAAAAAATGGGCCTTCCAAAATCCAGAGTCCTGCGAATGGATGAAAAGGATAACTTTTGGTCTATGGGAGATACGGGGCCCTGCGGTCCATGCTCAGAGATACTTATCGATCAGGGAGAGGCATTTGGTTGTGGAATGCCTTCTTGTGCAGTGGGATGTGAGTGTGACCGCTACTTAGAACTCTGGAACCTGGTGTTTATGCAGTTTGACCGGGATGCAAAGGGCAATATGACAAAGCTTCCAAACCCAAGCATAGATACCGGAATGGGACTTGAGCGGATCACTGCTGTAATTCAGGGAGTAAAAAGCAACTATGAAACAGATCTAATAAGAGAAATCATATCAAAATTCGAGCAGCTTACGGCAACAGAGTATGGAAGGGATGAAAAAACCGATATTTCACTGAGGGTTGTATCCGATCACATAAGGGCTCTTACATTTTTGATCTCCGATGGTGTCCTACCCTCCAATGAGGGAAGGGGCTATGTACTTAGGCGAATACTTAGAAGGGCAGTAAGGCACATTAGAAAGCTAGACGTTACAGAGCCTACACTGTTTAAGGCATCTGAACTATTGTCTGAAAAAATGGGAGACACCTATCCCGAGCTTAATGAACGTCTTAGTTTTGTGACTTCTGTGATTAAGAATGAAGAAGAGCGATTTTTTGAAACCATAGACAGAGGGCTTGAGCTTTTAAACCTGGAGATTGAAAAGCATAAAGATGATAAAAACATCCCGGGGGATTTTGCCTTTAAGCTCTATGATACTTTTGGATTTCCGCTCGATCTTACTGAGGATATTGCAAAAGACAGCGATCTTACAGTAGACGTGAAGGGATTTAATGACAACATGGAAGTACAGAAAAATAAGTCCCGTAAGGCGTGGAAGGGCTCAGGGGAAGAACAGCTTATTCCTCTTTATAAGGAATTCTCATCAGGAGGTCTTTCAACAGAATTTACAGGATACAGTAAACTTTCAGATGAAGGCAGGATAACAGCAATAATAAGCTCAGGGCAGCTCATTGATAATGCAAATGAAGGGCAAACAGTAGAAGTTATATGTGACAGGACGCCTTTCTACGGTGAGTCGGGTGGTCAGGTTGGTGACAGAGGGACTATTACATCTGAAAACGGAGAGGTAGAAGTGCTGGATACACAAAAGCCTCTTATTAACCTGTTTGTGCATACATGTATGGTAAAGAAAGGAACTATCTGGGTTGGTGATAAAGCTCAGTTAAAAGTTAATAAGAAATTCAGGCAGGGAGCAAAGTCACATCATACAGCAACACATATCCTTCAGGCAACATTAAAAGAAATAGTAGGAGATCATATAGCTCAGGCAGGCTCATATGTGGGACCGGAGAGGCTAAGGTTTGATTTCTCTCATTTTGAATCGATTGATAGTAAAAAATTAAGAAAGATTGAGGAAATAGTAAACTCGAGGCTGAGGCTCGATGATTCAGTGATCACAGAGGCAGACGTGCCTTATGATGAAGCAGTTAAATCCGGAGCAACTGCTATATTTGAAGAAAAGTATGGGGATAAAGTGAGGGTTGTCTCAATTGGAGACTACAGCAAGGAGCTTTGCGGAGGAACCCATCTTGAGGGCACCGGAGAAGCCGGTCTATTTAAAATAATTACCGAGACATCTTCTGCAGCTGGTGTGAGAAGGATTGAGGCACTCACGGGTGAGGCATGCTGGAACTATATGCGTGGATATGAAGATAAAATTACTCAAGCTTCAGAAATACTAAAATCGCCGCCTTCTGATTTAATCCCCAGGCTTAAAAAAGTTATTGAAGAGAACGAAAAATATAAAAAAGAGCTTGATGAGATAAGGTCAAAGAGTATTTCTTCTCAAACTCAGGATTTAATCAAGAATGCAAAAGAGATAGACGGGGTTAATGTGCTCTCGATGGAGATACCCGATAGCAATCCAAATGAGCTAAGAAAGGTATGGGATGATCTAAAGTCTAAGAATAAGGCTCTGGTTGCTGTGCTTGGAAGCAAATCTGCTGATAAAGCCTTTTTGCTTGCTGGTATTACAAATGATATTAAGAATAAATACAATGCCGGCAAGATCATAAGTGAAATAGCTTCTATTGTTGGTGGTAAAGGTGGTGGCAGACCCGATATGGCTCAGGCAGGCGGTACAAAACCGGAAAAGTTAAATGAAGCTCTGGACTCAGTCTATTCAGTTATAAGCGGTAATTAACTATATCCCTTCAATTCCCATTTGTTCAAATACACCCCTTATTTTCTTAAGTGCAGCGCTTTCTATCTGACGCACTCGTTCTCTGGAGATTTTATATTTCTGGCCAATCTCTTCCAAAGTAAGCGGAGTATCTGTAAGAACCCTGTTTTTTATAATAAATTGTTCCCTTTCATTTAATAGTTCAAGTGCATCCGTGAGGCCTTGCTGCACTGCAACTTCCTGCTCTGATTTTGATACGATATCATCCTGGCCCAAATGTTTATCTTCTACGAAGTCAAGGTGAGTAGCCTCGGATTTATCTTTTATCTCAGTGTCGAGTGAAAAGTCTTTGGTTCTCATCCTCTTGTCCATTTCTATAACGGCATCATCTGAAACTCCAAGCTTGTTTGCCAGAAGCTTGTAATCTTCAGCACTAAGCACCTGCTTACTCAGATCCATCTCGTTTTTTGTAGACCGTAGCTTATAAAAAAGCTTGCGCTGAGCCTGTGTAGTTCCAACTTTTACAAGACTCCAGGACTTAACTATATAGTTTTGTATATAGGCCCTAATCCACCACACTGCATAGGATATTAGCCTGTAACCCCTGGTAGGATCGAATCTTTTTACAGCCTGCATGAGTCCCAGATTGCCTTCCTGAATCACATCCATGGGGTTTATGCCGTAGTTTTTGTATTCATTTGCCACTTTTACTACAAATTTAAGATTGGCTCTGATTAACTGTCTTGCCGCTTCTAAGTCACCATCCTCTTTATACTTCATAGCGAGTTTGTGTTCTTCTTCTCTGCTTAGAACGGGGTGGTTGCTTATTTCAGCCAGGTATCTTTCAATAGTATTAGTAGTTGCGGGAAGCTGTGTATGAGAGATAGGTTCAGTTTTCCCGGCCGGTTCTACTTCAATTTCAGGCTCAATTTTAGTCTCATTCTTTTTCTTTTTCATTTCGATTTTTCTTAATTGTATTACTAAAACATATTCACTTTAGATGAAGTTAGCAATAGCAGGAATCCCTAAAATTATAATTACTGAAGCTATTAAGTAAATAATTATCTATTTCAGGTATAATCCATATTGGTTTACAAGCATATATAATGCTTGACTGAAATTATTGTTTAGATAAAATGTAATTCTTTTTTTATTTAGTTCCGGAGTAGCTCAGCTGGCAGAGCGGGTGACTGTTAATCACTAGGTCGGGGGTTCGAGCCCCTCCTCCGGAGCCAATAATATCAATAGGTTATAACTTTTTCTGATTTCTATTCAATTTATTGCTACAGTTTTTGCTACAGTTCCACGTAAATTATTATATTATTTGTATAAATAAACCCCATGATCTACAGCCATGTGTCTAAGTAGCATAAGTGCAGGGCAGTAGAGAAGCTATAATTTTAAGAGTAGTGTCAATACTGAGTTAACCCCTAAAATATTATACTTAAGATTACGGTAAGCAATTACTTGAGTAATATAGCTTGTATTTTAAGTGTATATGTGATATGAACAAGTAAATAGCTTTAGTTAGAGAAGGAGGAATATAATAGTGAAACTTTTTATACAAGTATGTTTTACAATTACGCTTTTAATGTTTTTAGGCATAAATGTACAAACAGCATCAGCCGGTGTACCAATTAATACTACTGAGCGTGGTTGGTATGATAACTTAGGGGATCACACTCCAAGCAATACTAATTATATAGCAGGTGCCGAGAACAATGAAATTTTTCATGATTTTTTTGTTTTCGATCTTTCATCTACTCAAATATGTGCGGCCAGTCTGGTTCTTTTTAACCCTAATGTGGGACCGGGACCGTTTCCGGGTTATATTAGTCCAGACCCGACTGAAACTTTCAGTATTTACGATGTAACTACAAATATTGCCAATCTTATTGCAGGAACTGCAGGTGTAGCGGCTTATAATGATCTTGGAGGTGGTGTGAGTTTTGGGTCTACAACTGTATCAGCCGCTGATAATGGTCAATTTGTAACTGTTAATTTAAATAATGATGGAATTAATGCTCTCAATGCTGCGGCTGGAGGACAAATAGCCATTGGTGGGGCTCTCACAACCCAAGGTCAGATTTTTGAGTCTGAGCTTGTTTTTGGCAGTACTAATACTGATGATCCCCAAGACGGTAATACATTTCTAAATCTTGAGTTCTGTACTACTGGACCAATAACTATAATTCCAACAATGGGTCAATGGGGTATTGTTATAGCAACTATACTTCTTGGATTCTTTGCTGTAATCAGGTTAAGAAGGGTTAAGGATTCGGAATTAGAATAATCTAATAACAATTTAATTAGAATTAACCCATAATCAGAGCTAACCCTTTGGTTGTGGGTTTTTTATTGATTAGCTAATATCTCTACAGCTTCAGTTAAAGACTTGTCTGGGTGAAAATACTGTAAGGTAGTGTTAAGATTCGCATGTCCACATATTTCTTTAACAGCTACTACAGAAGCTCCGTTTTCTGCCATCCTTGTAGCCGCCGTATGCCTAAGATCGTGAAACCTTAAATCCATTAAGTCACTTTTCTTTCTAGCTGTTGTAAAGGTTCTTTTTAAAGCACTAGAATTTTTGGGACTGTAGGGTTTTCCATCTTGGGTTAGAAATACCATTCCTGATAAACCGCTTATATATCTCTGTTCTTTTAGTATTTCTTTCAATCTCTTACTAATTGGAATTTTTCTTTGCTTTTTACTTTTTGAAATTTCCGCTCTAATGGTAATTAGGTTATTTTTTAAATCTACATCTTTCCATCTTAGTGTTAATAGTTCACCAAGCCTCATAGCAGTAAGCAAAGCACTCTGAACAATAGGCTTTAAATGAGGGGAACTATGATTTATTAATATCGCTTCTTCTTCATAAGTTAGAATCCTTTTTCTATTGCTTTCTGTTTTAATTAACCTGGATTCTGACACCGGGTTTTCTCCAAAGAATTTCTTCCATTTCTTTGCTAAATTAAAAAGGTGTCTTAGAGATTGTAATTCCCTGTTAACAGTAACCGCCTTTACTTCTTCTTGTCTTTGTAATTTGTAATTATCAATGTCTTTTACTGTGATTTCTGATAATAATTTATTTCCTAAATAATCAGACCATCTTTTTATATGTGATTCATCTTTTTTCCATGACCTGTTTTTTAATATATTTCTTTTATATTGAATGTATTCATCTTTAATTTCATTTAGGGTAGGGATTTTGGTATTTATTAAATTATATGTACCCAACCTAATTTGTTTTTTTCTTTCAGCTAAAATCGCATCTGCTACAGCTTTTGTAACTTCTCCAACCTTTCCTATAGATTCCCATTTAGGCTTTTTGTTAACTGTATAACGAATATACCAATATGGAGTTTTACCTTTCTTGCTATTTATTAATCTTTTAAACACACCCATTATTTTTTACCCCCTTTCTTAGATGATTTAAAATACTTGTTAATTTTCTTTAGTTCCTTCTCTGGCAAATGATTACTAATATATTCCTCAACTGCTTTTCTTATAATCATTGATTTATCCATTCTTAGTTGCCATTTAGCTTCTTCTAGTGCTTTTAAAAAGTCATCTGTTGTTCTAATGGTTAACGACTTTTCCATCGGTTGATCTCCAATAGGTTTTTTTGGTGACATGTGTATATTGTAATCATTATGTATTGTATGTCAATACAATAAATACAGAACCTAACAACATTAATCAAAATAAAAGAGATATTTTTCGTTTTCCTAGAGTGGATATTAATTCTTATTGATATTAAGAATAATCATCAAAAGAGGGGTACCACCCCCATAGGCGATTGCATGCCCCCCTTATCCCCCTTGTGGGACTCTACAAGGCAGTAGAGTGTGGAGCAAAATTGAGTTTAAAGCCCGCTATTTTTGGATGTTCTTTGCATAAATCTGTTTAATGTTTCGTAATCGAAGGGAAATCCACAATATACTTAAAATTATATATATTTTTTATATCAGCCAGTATTTGCTTCGAATTTTGTTTCATTTGGGCTCAAATTAGAAAAATAAATGATAAAAAATACTACATATATTTCACATAAAATTGATTATTCACTAAACCAAAATTTATAAAGACTTGTTAATTTATAAACTGTTAATATTGCTAATGAATACAGTCGGTTACGAGAATTTTGTATAAATCGAGACAATATATACTGATTGGTTTTAATATGAATATGAGGCGTCAGAGTCGGTAGGGGATGTGGTATTAAAAATTATGAACATTGATTTGGCAAACCAAATATGAGAATATAATACACATGGGGTATATTAGTCATGAATTATGTTCTATTCAATATATTTCTTGGCATTTCTGATTTTGCAGCGACGCTCATATTTTCGCT
>JBFFSH010000060.1:0-15900 GCA_041572575.1 Thermodesulfobacteriota bacterium | reverse complement strand
CCCCACATCTCAAACGAAAACACGTCGTTTTCAATCCTGGATGTGGCCTCTGCGATGTTTAAAATATCGTGTGACCTCATGCGGGTTGCAAGAAGAGACTGATGAGCGTCTCTAAAAGTCGTGTCGGTTATTAGGAGTTTTTGTTGTTCAAGTATCCATTCACTAAGGGCCTTGGGGCCGTTATTTTCGAATATCTCCCTGTGAACTGGCTTAACTTTCTTGCCGATACCATTTATTTCAGGAACTTTTGGTAAAGCCGGAGGTTTGTCTTTCCATATATCAGGTTTTTTAAGAGAAGTATTTATTATAGTATCGCCAATATAACTAAAAAGCTTTGTTGCTCTGTCCTTAGGCTCTCTTATATCAAAAAGTTCTTTATGGGTGTCGAGAAAAGTAGTCGTGCACTGTCCGTCTTTAAATATTTCATGCCTTATTACATTTAGTAAAAAAGGAATGTTGGTCTTAACACCCCTTATCCTGAACTCGCGCAATGACCTGTCCATTTTTAGGATACACTGCTCAAATGAATTTCCCCATGTGGTCATCTTAACCAGCATAGAATCATAATAAGGAGTAATAACCGCACCGACATATGCGCTTGCTGCATCGAGCCTTACGCCAAAACCACCTGAAGACCTGTAAGCCGTAAGCCTTCCTATATCAGGTTGAAAATTATTAGTAGGATCTTCAGTTGTTATACGGCACTGCATGGCATAGCCATTAATTCGTGGAGATTTGGGAATTGACAATTTATTGTCAGAGAGTTTATATCCTTCGGCAACTCTTATTTGTGCCTGAATGAGGTCTACACCCGTTACCATCTCGGTTACAGTGTGTTCTACCTGTATTCTGGTATTCATTTCAATAAAGTAGTAATTTTCACCCTCTACCAGAAATTCTATTGTTCCAGCGCTAAAGTAACCTACTTCTTTTGCTATTTTTACAGCAGAATCGTAAATCCTATTCTTTAAATCAGTTGATAAATGTAATGAAGGAGCTATTTCAACTACTTTTTGATGTCTTCTTTGTACAGAGCAGTCTCTTTCAAAAAGATGTATTACTTTTCCATGCTTATCACCAAGTATCTGTACCTCAATATGCTTGGGATTTTCAATATATTTTTCAAGTAAAACAGAATCATCCCCAAAAGCAGCTTTTGCTTCTGATCTTGATTGTTTAAAATTCTCTATAAGTGATTTTTTATCTCTGCAAATCCTGATGCCTCTGCCGCCCCCGCCCATTGCTGCTTTTACCATCACCGGAAACCCGCTTTTCTTTGCAAAATCAAAGGCTTGTTTTTGTGTCTCAACAAAACCCTCTGTTCCCGGTACAACGGGAACCCCTACCTCTTGAGCTATTTTTCTGCCCTCGGCCTTATCACCCATACGCGCTATAGAATCAGGTGATGGACCTATAAAACTTATACCAGCTTCTTCGCAGGCCCTGGCAAAATGTGCATTTTCGCTCAGGAAGCCATATCCAGGGTGAATGGCGTCTACATTCTTGTCCTTTGCAAGTTGTATTATTCCTTCTATATCCAGATACGCTTCTACAGGGCCCTTGTCTTTTCCTATTAAGTAAGCTTCGTCCGCCTTGTTTCTGTGCAGGGAAAAAGAATCTTCTTCTGAATATATAGCTACAGTGGTTATTCCAAGCTCAGAGCATGCCCTGAATATTCTTATTGATATTTCGCCTCTGTTGGCAACAAGGATTTTATTAAATGGTTTTATGGCAGGTTTTTTAAGCATAGATTTATAAGAATTAATAATTTGATATAAAAAAACCTCTTTTGGACTTTATATTATCCAAAAGAGGTCTGTTAATACAACTTTTATTTTTATTTTTTTTTATGCAGGCTTAAATTTATAAGAATGTAGATCCTTACCGTCTTTACCTTTTCTTACAGGACCAATTTCTACTTCCATATCAGCTTCCAGCTCTAGGTCTTCGATATAGTCCTTATCTATTTGCGCCATAACCCTTACTCCTTCTGGGAAATCAACCAGACCAAGACCATATGGAACTACAAATTCCGGCATACTTCTTCTTACCATTGTAAAGGAATGTAGTTTACCTGTTTTACTAAGTGGAGCTTCTACTATGTCATCAGAAAAACAGTGAGGACATGCAACATATTTTGGAAATGTATATTTTCCGCATTTATTACATTTACCACCTATAAGATGCACATGTGGTTTTGTTCCAAAAAGTTCAGCTAAAAATAATTCTTTATCTTCGCTCATTTTTCATATTTCTCCTTATTATCTTATATTATTTAGACGCCAAGAATTGCAACTACGCAGGTTATACCATCCATTGCAGGTTGTGCGCCACCCATAGTTTCAATTATTCCAACTTTTGCGCCAGGAACCTGTCTGTCTCCTGCTTCACCTCTTAAGTGCCATACAAGCTCTGCGGTCTGCAGCAGACCTGTTGCTCCTATGGGATGTCCTCTTGAAAGAAGTCCACCGCTTGGATTTACACAAACACTATCCCCGCCCAAAGATGTACGGCCGCTATCTGTAAGTTCTGCACCTTCTCCTTTCTTGCAAAAACCAAGTGCTTCAACAACAATCATCTCGGCAACAGTAAATGCATCATGTATTTCAGCAAGATCCATGTCTTCTGGGCCCAGGCCTGCCATTTCATATGCCATAGATGAGGTTCTTGCAACATTTTCTGAAGGATCACATATTAATTTATCGGGTGTGTTGTATTTACCAGATTGTGAAATACATCCAAGAATTTTAACAGGCTGCTTAGTTGCCAGTTCTTTTACTTTGTCTTCTGAACAAAGAACAGCTGCTGCTGCCGCGTCTCCTACCGGACAGCACTGATTTCTGGTAAGTGGGTCGGCGATCATTGGTGAATTTAAAATTTCTTCAACGGATATCTGTTTTCTATACTGTGCAATTGGGTTTAGTGCTGCGTGTTTTCTGCTTTTAACAACTACATTTGCAAATTGTTCTTCGGTTGTTCCATATTCAGCCATATATCTCTTGGCTCTCATTGCATAAAGTGCAGGCATTCCCATTCCTAGTGCAACTTCAATATCATCATCTTCGAGAGGTAGTGGACCGCCTGAAAGGATTCTGCTTAAATTTTCTACACCAAGCGCAAGGGCAACATCAAACTGACCATAAGCAATAGATCTCCATGCTTCCCATAATGAAAGTGTTCCGCTTCCGCATGCTCCCTCTACATTTACAACAGGCTGGCCTACAAGACCAATCTCTTTAAATGTCCTTTGTCCTACTCCCATACCCTGATACACATGGCCGCAAAATGCAATTTCGATCTTTCTTGCATGTATTCCTGAATCTAAAATTGCTTTCCAAGCGGCATCACTGCCAAGTACATGTGCTCCTTTGTCAGGAAAACGGCCACAGCTAGTGGTACCAACTCCTATAATATATACATCTCTCATAAATTCCCTCCTTAATAAACTATGACCTGTAAAAAAGCTCTATAGTTTTGTCTATTATCTATCAACAAAACCATTATATATAGAATTTTGAAAAAATAAATCAAAATTATTTAATTTTTCTATATAAAGGCTATTATTTTGCTTGACATTTATTTAAGAATATTATAAAAAATTAGTAAGGTGATTTATAATTATTAAGGAGGTAATAAAATGAGTGATTTGTTAATAGACAGCGTTCCCAATTCCAGTGAAGTCAAAGTTAGAGATGCATTGGATGCAATGGGAATAAGAAGATCCATCAGATGGTATGAACCTAACAAACCTGTTGAAAGATGGAAAGTACAAGCCATGCTTGAAGCTGCAAGAATAGCTCCTTCTGCAGGAAACTTTAATGGACAGAGAGCTATTGTTGTATACAGAGATGAAGACCCAGATATTTGGGAGTTCATTTCAGACTGGAGTCAGATTACAACCCAGATGGCTCCAATACTATTTTTCTGGTGCTACGATATGTCAGGTTATGACGTACAGGGACAAAGTATTCACGACCTCATGAGAACAGGTGCTCTTGATAAGGCACATGGTTGGGAATATGAAAGGGTTAATAAACTTTTCCCTCTCCCTGCTATGCTTCCAGATTTTATTATGCACAGACTTGCTGCAATTGACCTTGGTAATGCAATTCAGAATTCTATGATAGCTGCTTCAGCTCTAGGACTTGCTACATGCCTAAATGGTGCAAGCGGTGGTGCAAGAAGGAATGTAAAAACTAAATTCAACCTGCCAAATACATATGTATTTTCTTGGCTTATGACAGTTGGTTATCCTGCTGAAAAAATGGATGGCGGCGGTACAAGACCAAGACCACCATTTGAAAGAATGTTTTTTGAAAAACAGGTTGGTAATTCATTTAAAAGAGATGAAAAAACAGTAAAACTCCTAGAAGAGCTTAACTTAATCCAGGCTCCAGGTCCTCTACCAGGAAGACTCGAAGAGATCAACAGACTCACAAAGAGATTTGGTCTTGGCGAAGAACACATGACCGATTGGAAACTTGCTCCATCTCAGACTGATACCGATACTGTAACATGTGCTGATACAAAACCAGTACCTTTAACCGATGAAGAATTTCAAGCTACTGTACCAGGTGATGTACCTGTAGAAATGCAGCTTACACCTACAGTTAGAAGAGAGGTTCTTGAAAATTACAGGAAAGAAAAAGGTATCGGAGACGCAGATTAATATAAATTAGGAGGCAAATAAGATGGCTGAAGTAACAATTCAGATTCCAGATCCAATATTTGAAAACATAAAAAGAAGAGCCGAGCAGGTTGGTAATACCCCAGAGGGTATTATTGCTGTAAATACTATTCTTATTTACGGACCTGCTTATTATAAATCAGAAAAATGGCTTAAGAATTCAGCAACTCCTGAAAATAATACCCAACCTTGGGACTAATATTTTCAGAAAGTTTATTAATTCTTAATTAAAAATTAAACGAAAGGGTGTTATATTTTTATAACACCCTTTTTTTTGATTAAATTATTTATAAATACTATGTTTTTCCCAATAACACGACTAAGAAGACTGAGGCTTAACCAAAACATTCGTGATCTTGTAAAAGAAACAGAGATTTCTTTAAATGATCTAATATATCCGATGTTTATTGTAGCAGGTAACAATAAATCTCAGGAGATAGAATCCATGCCTGATATTTACAGGCTCTCAGTTGACAATGCTTTAAAAGAGATTGAAGAAATAACTAATTATGGTATTAAGGCTATTCTTCTTTTTGGTATTCCCGACAAAAAGGATGATATTGCAACAGGGGCCTATAGCAAAAAAGGTATTATACAAACAGCAGTTAAGGCCATAAAAAAGGAATTTCCACAGTTAGTTGTTATTACTGATCTGTGCCTTTGTGAATATACCGATCACGGCCACTGCGGTGTTATTCACGATGGTTATGTTGATAATGATGAGACGCTTGAGTTATTATCATTAACTGCTCTTTCGCATGCAGAATCCGGAGCTGATATTATAGCGCCATCGGATATGATGGATGGAAGAGTGGCTAAAATACGCGAAGTACTGGATGATAACGAATTTCACAATAAAATCATCATGTCTTATTCGGCTAAATATTGCTCAGCTTTCTATGGTCCTTTTAGAGATGCTGCACAGTCCGCACCTCAGTATGGAGATAGAAAGTCCTATCAAATGGACCCACCTAATGTAAGAGAAGCAATCAGGGAAATTGAGCAGGACATTGAAGAAGGTGCGGATATAGTGATGGTAAAGCCTGCGCTTTCTTATTTGGATGTAATAAGCGCTGTAAGAGAAGAATTTAATCATCCACTTGCCGCGTATAATGTTAGCGGTGAATATTCAATGGTGAAGGCAGCTTCAAAGATGGGATGGATAGATGAAGACAAGGTAGTAAATGAAATACTTATTTCAATTAAAAGAGCAGGAGCTGATTTAATTATCACATATTTTGCAAAACAAATTGCAAAGTCCTTAAACAAGTAGAATTCATGAGTAAGACAATTTATAAAGTAGTAGAACTAACCACGGTCACCGATGAAGAGATTGAAAAAGTGATAAATGAGTGGGTAAATCAGGACTGGGTGCTTGATACAATACAGTTTGCTATGAGAGACGCCTCAAAAAGACCCGCTATGGCGTTTATACTTTTCACTAAAAATGATGATCTCAAACACTAATTTTAGCTTTTAGCCACACTATTCCAGTTTAGTATTACAAGACCTGCAACAATAAGAAATGTTCCAATTAATTTAGGTGTTGTAAAACTCTCTTTTAAAATCAGGAATGCATATATTGCAGTAAAAAGTGGAAATGTAGCAACTATAGGTACGACTTTGGATGATTCTCCCATTCCAAGAGCAATGAAATAAACATATAGCCCTACCCCAGCCAGTATTGCTGGAATAAAAATGTATATATAAGTTTTAGTATCCAGATTATTTATTTCCTGAAACTTCCCATGGTATGAAGCAAGACCTATAAGTACGATTGAAGTAATAATGAATCGTACGGTCATAACACTAAGAGGAGAGGCCTTCACAAGGCTTAATTTTTCCATTATAGGATTTATGCCCCACATGAAGGCAACAAGTAATGCTAAAAGAGTTACTGTCATGATTGTTCTCCATTATTATTTAAAATTGAGAGTAATTCATTTAGGTTTGATATTTTGTATACTTCATGCTCCTGGTTCTCATTTTCTCTATTAAGTAGTATTGCTTTTAACCCAAGTTTGGTTGGTGCTACATAATCATTTAGATAGTTATCACCTATAAATACGCATTCTTCAGGAACAAGGTTGTTTCTTTTTAAGGCTAATTTATATATCTCAGGATCGGGTTTTGCATATCCTGCCTCACTCGAAATGATAAAGTCATCAAAATGGTCTATAATTCCAAGACTTCCACAAACATCATAAACTCTCGAATCAAAATTGGATACGACTATTATGGCATATCCCAAATTTTTTATTTCAGTTAGCACATTATTTGTTTCCGGAAAGATTTTCCATGCGGTAGTTCTAAATACTTCGAATAAATCGTCAAAATAATCATCAAATTCATCGAACATTCCAACATCATTGTATACTTTTGTTACAACCTGATACCACCATTCTTTTTCTAGTGATTTTCTCTCAGAATTTGAAATACCACCAAATGCAAGAGGCGGAGCGGATGGAAAATGTTTAGAGAATGCATTTCTTAATTCTTGAGGATCAGGATCTATCCCATACTTCCTTGCAGGCGCAGCATACGTCTTACCCAGTCCATCTTTTATAAAAAACAAAGTGTCAGCAGCATCGAAGAATATAGCTTTTATGTTTGATAAGTTCATAACTTTAATCCTTTAATAAAAATAGAACTCTACTATACCAGTTTTATATAGTTATAGCCTAAATTTTGAATAATAGGGTGGTTTGATAAAAAGATTTTAAACTTTACGAAAGTACATAACTTAATATCTCTACAACCTGCTCAGGGGTTCTTGCTGAAGCATTAGCAGCGGCATCTACTTCTTTTAAAGCATGGTCGTGTTCTTCGTCATGGAGTGTGATTATTGATTTATTTAGTGCATTTGCATAGCCCGCATCAAATGCAGCATTCCACTGTTTGTATTTAGGACCAAATCTTACTACTACAAGATCGGCGTCGTTAATCATGGTCTTTCTTCTGATCTCATTAAGCCCTGCGCCTTTTCTGTCTCGCCAGAAAGGCTTTTCTTCATCTCCAAGTATATTTACTCCGCACATATCGCTGGATTCATGGTCTGTCACAGGAGAGGTAAATGTAACGTTTAAACCCTTTGCTTTTGTGCCATCTATAATTCTTTCTCGCCAGTCTGAGTGAATTTCACCTGCAAGATACACATTTAATGATTTTTTGATCATAATTATTACTCCATATAAAGAATTACTGATATAATATGTACCTAGAAAACACTTTAATTCAAGTAATAAAATACTTTAACTATATATTATAACCTATATAAATCATGAAATTAACCCCTTTTCATATTGCTGTACAAGTAAGAGATATACAAGAATCAAGAGAGTTCTATGGGCAAATACTTGGCCTAGAGGAAGGTAGAAGTGATACAAACTGGGTTGACTATAATATGTATGGTCATCAGTTTGTGTGTCATCTAAATCCTGATTTAGGTAAAGATGGCAAAGTAACTCTACATTACAACCCTGTTGATAAACATTCTGTCCCTGTGCCTCATGCTGGGGTAGTTTTAGAAATGAGTGACTGGCAAAAGCTTGCAGATAAACTGACTGGAAAAAATATGGAATTTGTGATAAAACCATATATAAGATTTAAGGGAAAGACAGGAGAGCAAGCAACTATGTTTTTCTTAGATCCTAGTGGCAATGCACTTGAATTTAAGTCTTTTAAAAATATAAATGAAAATTTATTCAAAAAATAAGGAGAATTAATCATGAGTGTAGTATTAATAGCTGAAGTTAAAATAAAACCAGGAACAAAAGAAGAACTAGTATCTTATATGAGAGAAATCTTACCTGATACAAGAGCATTTGAGGGTAATGAAGGGATCGATGTTTGTTTTGATGAAGAGGATTCTGATTTAATGGTGCTTGTTGAAAAATGGAGTACCCCTGATGATTATCATAAATATCACGAGTGGAGAGTCTCTTCTGGAACTTTAGACAAACTTAGGTCATTCCTTGCAGGAAAGCCAAGCAGAAGATTTTTGGATATTGCTGATTGCTGATATTAAACTGTCTTTCATAAAACATTATAGCTATATGTTATGAAAACACCCGAAGAGTTTGTACAAAGCCTTAGAGAACTAAAACCTGTTGTCTATTTAAAAGGAAAAAGAATAAAAAGTGTTGCCGATGAGCCAAAACTTTTTCCTGGTGTTAATGCTATTTCTCTAACATACGAATATTCTCATAACCCAGACTATGAGGATATTATGCTTGCAACATCGCATATTACCGGAAATAAAGTTAGCCGGCTGCTACATATAAATACTAATACGGATGATCTGTTAAAAAAACTTGAAATGACAACAAGACTTCTTTGCAGGACAACAGGTTGTGCTCAAAGATATCTCTGTCATGATGCCTTAAATGCTCTATATGAGAACACGCATCTTGTAGATTTAAAAACAGGTTCTGATTATTATTCTAAGTTTTTAGAATATCTTGAGTATTTACAGGATGAAGATTTAACCACATGTGTTGCCATGACTGATGCTAAAGGTGACAGAACCAAAAGACCACATGAACAGAAAAACCCTGATTTATACTTAAGAATAGTAAAGAGAACAAAAAAAGGTATTACTGTAAGAGGAATCAAGGCTATCGTAACCGGCGCTCCTTATACACATGAAATAATTGTGCTTCCATGCAGGACAATGACAGAGAAAGATTCTGATTATTCTGTTTCATTCGCCATACCCATTGATACAAAGGGAGTAGAAATGGTAACTAGAGAAGCAGGGAGACCCGATCAAAGTTCTGCCGAGTTATCTAATAAATACGGTCAGGCAACTGCACAAATACTTTTTGATGATGTGTTTGTTCCGTGGAACAGAGTATTTCTTGCAGGAGAATGGCAGTTTGCTGGACTCCTTACAGAATCCTTTGCAACTCATCACAGGGTAAGCTGTATAGGGGCTAGAGCTGGTCTTGGTGATATGCTTATAGGAGCTTCTACAACCATGGCTGAGGCTAATGGATTAAATCCTAATAAAGTAGGACATATAAGACAAAGCATTACAGAACTAATTAAATATGTTGAATCATTCTATGCCTGCGGCGTCACATCGGCAGTATTTGGGAAGGAAACCCCTGCTGGAAATTTCAGTCCCGACCCGGTATATGCCAATATAGGAAAACTCCTTCAGGGCACCCACATTTATGATATGTATAAAGTAGCCCACGAGGTATCAGGTGGGATACTCGTTGCGTCTCCATATCCTGAGGATATGGAAATACCAGAAGTAGGAGAGAAATTATCATCCTATCTCACTGCAAACAAAGACATTCCATCAGATAAACGCCTTAAGATGGCAAGACTACTTGAGGACATTACGGCCTCATATCAAGGCGGATGGTATTCTATAATTGGAATACACGGTGGTGGATCACCCGAAGCACAGAGAATTGAAATGATGAGAAAATATGATTTTGAAGAAAGAAAATCACTTGTTGCAAAAATTACGGGACTTGATGGTTAATTGGTAATGAAAGAAGATATAAAGAAATTATGTGTAACTGTCTATGGTGAAGCCTGCCCCGATTTGTGTCCACTCGAAAAAGATGAATGTGATGAGTGTAGCATTTGTTCTGATCCACAAAACCTTGAATACCTAATTTCAGAAGATGAACTACCACAAAAGTGGAAAGATTTTATCAGAAGCTGTACCGAATGAATTACTTTTTCTTAGGCAATATACTTGCAAATGCTATACACATATCTATCCATTTCTTTAGTGATCTTTTAGATTCAATCCCTTCTGGTAATACATAAACCATTCCCTTTAAAGGCTTTCCGGTAAAATCCATCTCTGTGCAATATTCATGCTTTAAAGCATTATCATATTGTTCAGGCCCTACCCTGGCCATAAGTTTGTCATCAACTATACCACATAACATATTGCCATTTAGCATATAGCATAGGCCACCAAACATTTTTCTGTTTGAAATTCCTTTTTTAGTTTCTAATATTTTAGTGAGTCTTTGTGCTAGGATTTCACTATATGCCATAAAATTATTTAATTATCTGTTGGATCATAACCCAAATTAGGATGAAGCCACTTTTCGACCTCTTTAATGGTCATTCCTTTTCTTAATGCATAATCTTCTATTTGATCATTATTAATCTTGCCAATATTGAAGTATTTTGATTTTGGATGAGAGAAGTATAGACCTGATACTGAGCTTGGAGGATACATTGCACAGTTTTCAGTGAGTTTAACACCGATATTATCTTCAACCTTAAGCAGGTTCCAGATTGTTCTTTTCTCTGTATGGTCGGGGCATGCCGGATAACCTGGCGCTGGTCTTATTCCAATATATTTTTCTTTTATCAACTCGTCGCTTGTTAATTTCTCGTCTTTTCCGTAGCCCCAATAGTCTCTTACTTTTTTATGAATCATTTCTGCAAGTGCTTCTGCAATTCTGTCTCCAAGAGCCTGTACCATTATAGAGTTATAATCATCATTTTTATTTTTAAAATATGATGCAAATTCATCTACCTCTTCACCAGCAGTAACACAAAATGCTCCAATATAATCTTTAATCCCCGTATCTGCTGGAGCAATAAAATCTGATAGGCAAAGATACTGAGCTTTTTCTCCACGGTACTCTTGCTGCCTTAAAAAATGTAATGTATAAATACTCTCATTCCTATCTTCATTCGAATAAAGCACTATATCATCCTTTATGGAATTAGCAGGAAAGAGTCCAATGACAGCTCTTGGATTAAATCTGTTATCTTTTATAATTTCCTTAAGCAGACTCATGGCTTCATCATATAACTTTTCAGCATGATCACCATATTTTTTATGCTTCAATATCTTTGGAAAGCTTCCCTTAAGTTCCCAAACCCAAAACAGCGGAGACCAATCGATGTAATCTACTATTTCATCCATTTTTATATTCTCAAAGACATTAATCCCTGTAAATTCAGGTTTAGGAATGTTCATTTTAGTCCAATTAGTTTTTAAACCTTTTTCTCTTACTTCTTTAATAGACAAATATTTTTTTAAATTTGTTTTGTCTAAATGTAATTTTCTCAGTTTCTCCTGTTCCGCTTTAATCTCATCTATATACTTTTTGGAGTAATTGGGATTCAGTAAATTATTGCAAACGTTTACTACAAGAGATGCATCCTGCACGTGAGATACGACACCACTATAATTAGGGGCTATTTTTATTGCGGTGTGAGCATTACTGGTTGTTGCCCCACCTATAAGAAGCGGAGTATCAAAGCCCTGCCTTTCCATCTCTGAAGCGTTATACATCATCTCATCTAAGGATGGCGTAATGAGTCCGCTCATACCAATAAAATCTGCATTTAATTCCTTTGCTGTCTTTAATATATCATCACATGAAACCATTACCCCAAGATCTTTTACTTCGTAGTTGTTACATGCAAGTACTACAGAAACGATATTCTTTCCAATATCATGCACATCTCCTTTAACCGTAGCTATCACGAATTTACCTTGTCCTTTTGTATCTTTATTCTTCTTCTTTTCTTCTTCCATAAATGGTTCAAGATATGCTACTGCCTTTTTCATCACGCGAGCGCTTTTTACTACCTGCGGCAAAAACATCTTTCCATCACCGAATAATTTACCGACTACCTTCATGCCGTCCATAAGTGGACCTTCTATAACATCTAATGGCTTGTTTAATGATGCTCGCACTTCCTCTGTATCTTCCTCTATAAAATCGGTGATACCATTTACAAGTGCATATTGTATTCTCTTGTTTACATCTTGATTTCGCCATTTCTTATCTTCTTTCTTCTCAGTACTTTTTACTCCTTTATACTGCTCAGCAAAATCTATAAGCTCATCTGTAGCCTCAGGGTGTTTATTAAGAAGAACATTTTCTACTTTATCTAAGAGTTCTTTTTCTACGTCGTCATATACTGCGAGCATACCGGCATTGACTATTCCCATATCAAGGCCTGCTTCTATTGCATGATAGAGAAACGCACTGTGCATGGCTTCTCTTACTATGTTATTACCTCTAAATGAAAACGATACGTTACTTACTCCACCGCTTGTAAGAGCCCCCGGGCATCTCTTCTTTATCTCTCTTACAGCTTCTATAAAATCAACAGCATAGTTGTTGTGCTCTTCAATACCGGTACTTACTGTGAGAATATTTGGATCAAAAATAATGTCTTCTGGTTCAATCCCGACTTTTTCAGTAAGTATTTTATATGCTCTTTCACAAATTCTTATTTTATCTTCTTTGTTTGCTGCCTGACCTTTTTCATCAAAGGCCATAACTACCATTGATGCCCCATAGCGTTTAACCTTATGGGCCTGTTCTATAAATATATCTTCACCCTCTTTAAGACTTATGGAGTTTACTATGCATTTACCCTGAACACACCTGAGACCTGCTTCAATAACAGAAAATTTGGAGCTGTCTATCATTATTGGAACTTTTGCGATATCCGGTTCTGAAGAAATGAGGTTTAAGAAACGTTCCATACATTTTTCACTATCTAAAAGACCTTCATCAAAATTTATGTCTATTATATTTGCTCCGTTTTCCACCTGCTGTCGAGCAACGCTAAGTGCAGTATCGAAATCATCTTCTTTTATTAGTTTTGCAAATCTTGGTGAGCCAGTCACATTGGTTCTTTCACCAACCATTATAAAGGGAGATTCTTTTTCAGATCCTATACTCAGAGCTTCCAGGCCGCTTAGCCTTGTCGCTTGTTCTATCCGGGGAACTTGTCTAGGTTTATAGTTTTTAACTTTTTTTGCAATGACACCAATATGATCGGGTGTAGTCCCGCAACATCCGCCTACTATATTAATAAAACCACTACTACAAAATTCATCCAATAATGTTGAAGTTATTTCAGGGGTTTGATCATAACCCGTTTCACTAAGAGGATTTGGAAGCCCGGCATTTGGGTAACAGCTAATATAACAATCTGCAATATTTGATAGTTCTTCAATATAAGGGCGCATGTCTTCGGCTCCAAGTGCACAGTTTATTCCAACACTAAGCGGCTTTGCATGTCTAACAGAGTTCCAAAATGCTTCAATTGTCTGTCCGGAAAGTGTTCTCCCTGATTTATCGGTAATTGTTACTGATAGCATCACGGGTAGTCTCTTATCGGATTTATCAAAGAACTGCTCAATAGCATATATTGCAGCTTTTAAATTCAGTGTATCAAAAGTAGTCTCTGGAAGAAGTATATCCACCCCGCCCTCAACAAGAGCTTCAACCTGCTCTGTATATGCATCTACAAGCTCCTGGAAACTCACTGCCCTGAATGCCGGATTATTTACATCTGGTGACATTGAAGCTGTTCTATTTGTTGGTCCTATTGCCCCTGCTACAAAACATTTGCGATCTGGATATTCGTTCATGATTTCACTGGCAACATTTTTGGCTAATTTTGCAGATTCTCTATTTATATCCTTAACTATGTGCTGTAATCCGTAATCTGCCTGAGCTATGGTTGTGGCACTAAAAGTATTAGTTTCAACAATATCTGCACCTGCTTCAAAATATTGTCTGTGAATTTCTGAGATAATATCTGGTCGTGTAAGTGAAAGTAGATCATTATTGCCTTTAAGGTCTGAATGATGGTCTCTTAACAAATTGCCCCTAAAGTCTTCTTCTTCCAGTTTGTATCTCTGTATCATGGTGCCCATGGCACCATCTAGAATTAAGATTCTTTCTTTTAATAATATTTCCAACAGACTCTTATGCATATTATTATTATCTTTTATATATCCTTCTATGTTGATCAATAAATATTGTTTATTGATAAAATATTAATATCTTGTTATAACAAACTGACACTAATATTTATGATTTTTCAACAAGTTTGTTGAATATTAGTAATATTGGACTAATAATTGTTAATATTCATCACTTAACATCATCTTATCAATTTATAATCTACAAATAATTATATTTTTATGAAAAAATACAATATTATAATACAGGTAGATAAATCAATCTCAGATAACTTAAAATCATCATTAGAGACTAAATCATATTGTTCCTGCGGTTCTCAATATAGATGATGATACTTCAAAATCAATAAAAAAATATAGTCCTGATCTATTAATAGTAGATATTGGCTTAAAAGATAACATTAGTAAATCGAAGAAATTACAAAAATATGTCATTCCATACATCTATTTAAGTAACAATAAAACAAATAAATTAAAAGAATATAATATTTTAACAAAACCATTAAATATAGGGCAGTTGTATAACTGTATAGAAATAACAATACATGTTAACAAACTACAAAAACAAATAAATAATGATTACATACTAATTCCTCCTACTCATAATGATTATTTGATCATTGCATTTAACTACAATAAAAAAATATTTTCTGTTAATAATATTTGCTTAGAACAGCTAGGTTATGAAAGAAGTGATATTATCAACAAAAATATACACGACTATATACATGATAAAGACAAAGATATATTCAATACCTACTTAACAAATTCTACAAGTACTCCTTATACTAAGCATGCTTGTAAAATAAGATTGATTAAAAAAGATGGCTCAGCGTTGTGGGTACAAGTACAAATAATATCTATTCATGATAAATCTGGAATTTTATATTCACAAATAAACTGTGAGAATATTTCACAATCCAGACAAATAGAAGAAGAATTAAATAAATTCAAGCAACAAATTGAATCTAAAGTTACTGAGAGAACTCTGCAGTTATCAAATATTAATTACCAACTATCCAAAGAAATTGAGGAAAGAAAAAGAATTCAGGATCAAATAAAGAACTCACTCGAAGAAAAAGAGATACTGTTAAGAGAAATACATCACCGAGTAAAAAATAACCTTCAGATAATATCAAGTCTTCTAAGTCTGCAGTCAAATAATTTAAATAATGAATTTATTTCTAAAAAGTTTAAAGAAAGCCAGAACAGAATATATTCCATGGCTTTAATACATGAACATCTTTACGAATCCGATAATCTAAATAAGATTATATTTTCAGAATATATAAACAAGCTGGCAAATACAATATTTGATACATATGACAAGAGTCATTCTGATATTAAACTAGGGCATTAGACGTTGTTAGGAGTAGTATATATGATAAAGAGCAATGATAAAGCGGTATTCATGGCAATTAACAGTGGGAAAAATATCACGAATTTTTTCACACGCAAAATATGGAAAAAACAAGACATGCAAGAGATG
>JBFFSH010000059.1:0-16375 GCA_041572575.1 Thermodesulfobacteriota bacterium | reverse complement strand
TACATCTCTTGCATGTCTTGTTTTTTCCATATTTTGCGTGTGAAAAAATTCGTGATATTTTTCCCACTGTTAATTGCCATGAATACCGCTTTATCATTGCTCTTTATCATATATACTACTCCTAACAACGTCTAATGCCCTTAATTATTATCATATATGCTAATTTTAGATATATATAGTATATACAATTATCAGGATAGTCTTGGAGTATTATAATTACTAATATATGATCGAACAAATAGGGCTATTTCTTGCAGGTCTCGGTCTTTTTATAGCAGGTCTTAGGATACTAAGCTCCAGCCTTCAGGAAATCTCAAGTGGTAGAATAAGACATCTGTTTAAATGGATTAATAACAGGGTAATAGGGGTGTTTTGGGGTTTGGTTGCCGGAGCAATATCACAGAGTGCAGCAGGAATTACTGTAATTGTTTCCATTATGGTATCCAATAATGTTTTAAACCTGACAACGGGCCTTAGTATGGTTGGCTGGCTTGGGGTTGGAACTACTCTTCTTGTTTTTCTGGTCTCTTTTAATATCAAATTTGCAGTACTCTATCTGATGGGAATAACAGGAATTCTTTACGGCTTTCAAAAGAGCAGTAGAAGAAAGCTATACATGAGCGCACTTCTTGGCGTTGCAATGCTACTTTATGGTTTTCAGATAATTGGATCAAGCGGTAAGAACTTCAGTGATCTAACTGTATTTCAGTATCTTTTTGAATATCAGAATTTGGGTTTGATTATTGCATTTGTAATAGGGGCTGTATTAAGAGTTGTCCTACAATCACAGGCTGGTGTTGTGCTTTTGGCCATTACGATAGGTCTTGCAGGTGAAATATCGTTCTATCAGATCATGATGATTGTATATGGGTCCTATCTGGCTTCAGGTCCAATAATGTATATGTTTTCTAAAGGAGTTAGCGGTAGAGCAAGAGAAATATGCATATATAAATCACTTACCTATATTTTTACTTCAGTAGTAATGGTATTTGTTCTCGTATTTGAAAGGTATTTTGATTTAGCGGGTGTAAAATATGTAATTGAAATGTTCATAGTATCTCTTGAATTAAAAGTGGCTATGGTATACATGCTAAGCTGTATAGTTGAAGGACTAATTTCAGAAGTATTTATGTCTCCGATCTATAAATTTGCTCAAAGACTAACACCGTTTGATCATACTGAAGGACTATCCACTTCAAAGTATATAACAAGTTTTATTGACGATGTAGAAGCTTCACTTGATTTAGTCGATTTGGAAAAACAAAGAATAATCAGAAGATTCCCTAAAATTATAGACAATATAAGAAAAGAAACATCAGAATCAGAGATTGTAGATAATGAAATACTATATAATGCCAACAGGGCTTTAATTAAAAACATTAAACAGTATTTATCTGAAACTTATAAATCTAAAATGAATAAAACCACGGCTGACAGGCTTATGAAACTACAGACAAATCTGGATTTGATTTATGGTCTTAACAATGTTCTAAATGAGTTTGTAACAGCTCTAAAATCAGCGTGCAATGTCGATGAAATAATAGAATCGGAAGATGTTCTAATAGAAAGCCTGCATCTGCTTTGTCTAACCATGAATGATGCTGCAAGGTCACAAAGCCAAGAGGATTTGATTCTTCTCAGTACTCTTACTTCTGACAAAGGAGATGTGATGCATAAAATTAGAGAAAATTTTATTAAATATAATGAAGCAAATGAAAAAGTAGATAAACAGAGGTTTTTACATCTTACAAACTTATATCAAAGATCTGTGTGGCTATTTAACAGGTGGGCGCATTTAAATCAAAGTTAGAAAATAAATTTATGTGTAAACTTTAAATCAATATCTAAGTTATTATAATTAGTATAATTTTACGGGAGGAAGTATATATGAAAATTCTATTAACATTTATCATAGCAGCATTCGTTACAGCTTCAGTTTTACCTTCATTTGCAGCACCTGGCGACAAATCCAAAGGGCAGCAGAAAAAAGAGCAGAAGATGAAGGAGCATAAAAGCAATAAAGGGAAACAAAAGGGTAATGACATGGACTCAGAAGATTTAGAAGATATCCATGAAGAGATGGGTGATTCAAAGAAGATTAACAAGGAAAGCAAAGGTAAATCTAAAAATAAAGGAAAGAGAAAAAAAGTTGAAGTGAATGATCCAGAAAACAGTGATGAATCAGATGATGTAGATGAGTCTCAGGAATCAGAAAACAAGAGCAATAAGGGTAAGGATAAGGATAATAAAGAAAAAGGTAATAATAAATCGAAAGATAATAATGATGAAGAAGATGAGGATGTGGATGATCCTGATATAGATGAACAGGAAGAAGATAATGATGATAAAGACGGTAGTGATGAAGAAGAAAAGGGAAATAAGATAAAAAAAGAAAAAGATGAGAAAACAAACAAGGGTCTTGATAAACAAAGAGAGAAGAAATCTGAGCAGGAAATGAAAGAACTCGGTAAGGGATCTGAGCAGGGGCAGGAATCAAGACAAAAAAGGAAAAAATGGTGGAAGTTCTGGGAATAATATATAAATAATAGAGAGGGATAATACATTGGCAACTAATTTTAAAGCGCTCGTTGTAAGTAAAAATGAAGATGACAAATACATTAGAGAAATAAAGGAAAGATCTACTGATGATCTTCCAGAAGGCGAGGTTCTTGTAAAAGTAAATTATTCATCTCTTAATTATAAAGACGCTCTTTCTGCTATAGGCAGTAAGGGTGTTACAAGAAATTACCCCCATACTCCCGGCGTGGACTCTTCAGGAGTAGTAGAACAATCATCTTCGGATGGTATTAAGGCTGGTGATGAAGTAATAGTCCATGCTTATGATCTGGGAGTAAATACCTCGGGAGGATTTGGACAGTACATAAGAGTTCCTTCCGATTGGGTAGTTAAATTACCAAATAACCTTTCTCAAAGAGAAGCTATGATTTTTGGTACTGCCGGATTTACGGCTGCTCAGTGTATATATAAAATGGAAAAAAATGGTGTTACACCGTCTGATGGAGAGATATTAGTAACAGGTGCAACTGGAGGAGTTGGAAGCACGGCAGTAGCAATACTTTCAAAGATTGGATACGATGTAGTGGCATCCACCGGAAAAACTGATCAGGCTGAGTTTCTAAAAGATATAGGTGCAAAGGAAGTCATATCCAGAGAAGATTCGGTAGATTTATCGAGACCCCTTTTGAAAGGCAGATGGGCCGGGGTAGTTGATACAGTAGGAGGAGACATCCTTGCAACTGCAATACATTCCACTAAACAGCATGGTACAGTTACATGCTGCGGAAATGTAGGCGGGCATCAGTTAAATACCAATGTGTACCCATTTATTCTAAGAGGCGTTGATCTGCTTGGTGTTGATTCGCAGAACTACCCCATGGAAGGCAGAGTGACGATATGGAATAAAATGGCAAATACATGGAAAACAAGTAATCTGGAAAAATTATGTAATGAGATATCACTTGAAGAGTTAAACGAAAATATAGACCTTATCCTTGAAGGAAAACAAAAGGGCAGGGTGGTTGTTAATCTCTGGAAATAAAAGTATTGCTATTCTTTTTTAGCTCTCTTGGTATTTATGGCTCTTTGAGCGGCATTTAGCTCCATTTTTCTCAGTCTGTGACAAAGAGGTGTTACTTCTACAAGCTCGTCTTCAGCAATAAATTCTATTGCCTGATCCAGTGATAGGGGTCTTGGAGGTCTCAGCACAACTGTAGCTTCTGAAGAAGCCGCTCTCATATTTGTTAATTTCTTTTCCTTTGTGATATTAACGTTTAAGTCACCGCTTCTGTTTCTCTCCCCAATAATCATTCCCTCATAAACCGGTGTACCCACATCAATAAACAGCTCACCTCTATCAACCATGGCAAGGCTTGCAAAGGTGTTGGATTTGCCCGATCTGTCAGACACAAGCGCTCCTGTTGATCTTTGAGGGATAGGGCCATACCATGGCTCATAACCTTCAAACAGTGTGTTTAAGACGCCAGCTCCTTTGGTGTCTATCTGGAACTGACTCCTAAATCCAATTAGTCCCCTTGATGTAATAATAAATTCTATGTCTACCCTGCCGTTTCCATTGTTTCTGAGGTTTACCATGCGGCCCTTCCTTTCGGCAACCTTTTCGGTAACTACACCTACGTTATCCTCCGGTACATCTACAAAAATTCTTTCAACAGGTTCTGTGATTTTACCGTTTTCTTCCTTTGTTATTACCTGGGGCTTGGATACCATGAGTTCATATCCTTCCCGCCTCATGGTTTCAATGAGCACTGCCATCTGAAGCTCACCCCTCCCGGCGACCTCAAAGGCATCGGCTCTGTCTGTGTCTCTTACTTTTATTGCTACATTTCTTATCTGTTCACGTTCGAGCCGCTCCCTTATATGCCTGGAAGTTAAAAATTTTCCTTCCTTTCCGGCAAATGGGCCGTTATTTACATAAAAGATCATAGATATCGTGGGTTCATCCACTTTTATCCTCGGTAGTGGTGCGGGTTTATCAAGTGTGCAGATTGTGTCTCCAATATCGATTTCATCAACACCGGCTATAGCAGCTATATCTCCTGCCTCTATTTTTTCAGACTTTATTTTATTTAATCCCTGATATGTATAGCACACAGAAGTTTTAATATTTGTAGTTTGATCGTTATCGGTACAAAGAGTATAAGTCTTGTTTGATTCCAATACTCCATTCATTAACCTTCCAATAGCAATCCTTCCTACATAGTTGTCATAATCAAGATTGGTGATAAGAAACTGTGTATCAGCGCTATTATCACAATCAGGACCCGGAATGGAATTTACTATAGTCTCAAAAAGCATTTTGAGGTCTTTTGTTTCTTCATTCAGCTTATCGAGTGCAATACCAAGTTTTGCATTTGTATAAACTATAGGAAATTCAATCTGCTGTTCGTCTGCATCAAGGTCAATAAAAAGATCATATACTTCATCTATTACCTCTTCAGGTCTGGCGTCGGCCCGGTCTATCTTGTTAATTACAAGGATAATCGGAAGTTTTTTCTCTAATGCTTTTTTTACAACAAATCTTGTTTGTGGCAGCGGACCTTCACTTGAATCTACCAAAAGCAGAGCGCCGTCTACCATATTAAGGCTTCTTTCTACTTCCCCACCAAAATCAGCATGCCCAGGGGTATCCACAATATTAATCTTTATATCTTTATACATGAGTGCGGTATTTTTTGCCATAATGGTTATACCGCGCTCCTTTTCCAGATCCATTGAGTCCATTACCCGTTCTTCTACATGCTGGTGCTCTCCGAACACTCCGCTTTGTCCAAGCATCACGTCCACAAGAGTAGTTTTGCCGTGATCAACGTGTGCAATAATAGCTATATTTCTTAAATTGTTTTTTATCATAACTCTTTATACTAAATCTCCCGGTTCTAAAAGGTCGTACATTATTAACTATATTAATTTTATTACAAGAGGGAGAAAATATATCTATAGAGAGAATATCAAAAAGTATTGATATCTAATTAATATGTATAAGTTAGCAATAATATAACTTTTATGAAAAGAGTAATTATTTATTGTTTTTTCTGACTATTTCTTCTCTTTGCTCAGGGGTAAATATTACAGTTTTATCGTCATCATCATCTTCTTTTGGAATTTTATTAATATCTTTATATTCTTTATCTAGTCCCAATATTCCTTTATTATCTTTAGTAGTAGTATCATCATCTTGTGTCTTGGTTGGTACATCCAGCTCTTCTTTATAAGATAGAGTCTTGCCGTTTGATAATGTGCGTTTTATTTCATATTTTACTTTTTTGGTCTCGTTAGGCTTTTGTTTTGATATATTGGTGTTTAAATCGGTATTATCACTCTCAGATAAATGTGCTGACTCTATTAGTCCTGATATTGTTAGAAAATGAAGGAGGTTAAATTTAGTTTCTTTGTCTATATTTATATCTTTTACCGGATTTATCTCTTTGTTGATGTTCTTTAGCTGGTCTATTATTCTTACTTCTTTTGATTGTGAAAATACAACACCCCTCAATTTATCTTCTATATCGCTGCAGACTATGTAGTCTGAATTTAGTTTATTATTAAGAAGATCTTCATCGAGCCCCTTATATTTTGCGGCGATTACATGATTGTAAATTACCTGCAGAGGGTGGATATTGTATGCAATATTAAGCCTTATTTCATCAAGATCTTTAAATGCGTATTTACCTTTTCTGAGTAAAAACCCTCTGTTTAATTTATCTTTAATTTGTACCTCTAGAATTGAGCTTAGATCATGAGAAGAAATTTTGTTCATTGTGATAAGAACTTCTCCTATCTTAAGACCAGTTTCTAGTGAAAAGTTTATGGCCTGTTTCTGATCTTCTTCAGTGATTATTGAGCTTCTTACAAGCAGCTCACCAAGAGTAAGATCATCAATAATCCCACTTACATTGGCTATATAGCCGTTTTGAAAATAAATCTGAAGTTTTATCTCCGAATCAATAAATAAAAAACCAGTTTTCTTACTATTAAATATATCAACCAGTAATTTATGAAATGGAACATCCTGTATCTCACCATTAAATGAGAAATTAACATTTTTAAAATTAATTCCGGTAGAATGCTTTCCCTCTGAAATTTCAATAGTGTTTATTTTTCTGGACTTATTATTCTCAACAAACTTATCTATGGCTATGAGATAGTCAGCAGCCGACTGGAACCTGGTATTTGGATCCTTCGATAGACCTTTTAGAATCATCTGATTGAGCTGAGGAGGAAAATTCTTTATAATTGATGTAATAGGTACAGGGTCTACAGTTAAATGAGCATTTTTGATTTCATTTTCCGAGCTATACTCAATATTATAAGGAGACCTGCCTGTTAGGAGTTCATAAAATGTAATTGATAATGAATATAAGTCTGTCCTGTAATCAATTTTATTGTCCAAAAGCTGCTCAGGAGACATGTAGTCCAGAGTACCCATTCTTGTTGTTTCATTACTGCTTTCGGTTATTAACTGTGAAATGCCAAAATCTGTAATTTTTATTACTGTAGGGGTAAGTATAAAATTACTGGTCTTTATGTCTTTATGAATAACACCTTTTGAGTGCGCATGGCTTATGCCTGCAAGCATCTGCTTCATCATTGAAATAGAAGTTACTATATCAAAAGGCCCGTTCTTTTTGATTATTTTATCAACACTCTCTCCGCCCATGTATTCCATGACAAGAAAATGGTTATTGTTATGCTCAAAAAAATCATACACTGTAACTATATTGATATGAGAGAGTTTTGCCTGTATTTTTGCTTCCTTATAAAATCTGTTGATAATGCTTGGGCTACTTATAAGGTTGGGATTTACTACTTTTATCGCAACTGTTCTGTTAAGCTTTTGGTTAGTTGCTTTATAGACCTTGCCCATTCCCCCAAGGGCAATCTCGTCAGTAATTTTATAATGACGAATTACTTTATTTATCAAATCGCTCATCTATATAAATTATAAATCCTAGTAGTATAACGAGAATAAATAAATATAGTAACTCACAAATTTATTTATATTTAATTTAGACTATTAACATTAGCGAAATTTTGAGTAATTTATTTGTAACTTATGAGTAATATTCATGTAATTCTGTTTTATAAATTTACACCGATTGAAGATCCGAAGAGGTTTTCCAAGCATCACCTGAGGTTTTGTAAAGAGCTTGGAGTTTTGGGCAAAATCTTAGTAGCAACTGAAGGCATAAATGGATCGATATCGGGCTCAAAAGACCAAATAGAATCCTATAAGAGTAATCTTAGGTCACAATCCCAATTTGCAGACATTAACTTTAAAGAAGAAATAAGTACATTTCATCCCTTTAAGAAAATGATTGTCCGTGTTAAAAAAGAGATAATCAGAATGGATAAGGAACTGGATTTAGAAAAGACAGGCAAATATATCACACCAAAAGAATTGATAGAATTATATAACAGCGATGAAGAGTTCGTTGTGCTTGATACCAGAAATAACTACGAATCGGATGTTGGTAAATTTAAGGGCGCTATTACTCCGGATATTGATTCATTCAGGGATTTTCCAAAAGTGATTTCAGATTTAGAAGACAAAAAAGATAAGAAGATAATTACCTACTGCACAGGTGGCATAAGGTGCGAAAAGGCTACAGCTTATATGGTTCAAGAGGGTTTTTCTGATGTGTATCAGTTAAAGGACGGAATACTTAACTTTTGTAAAGAGTATCCCAATACTCTATGGGAAGGGAAGTGCTTTGTGTTTGATCAGAGGCTTCTATCACACGTTGACCCTGACAGTGAGATAATATCTCAGTGCTCAGTGTGCGGAGATAAATCAGACCGTTATATAAACTGCAAGAATGTAGAATGTGATGATCTTGTAGTACTATGTGAAAAATGCGGTAAAGAACTTAGTGAATGCTGCTCAAAAGAGTGCGCAGTTACACATAAAAACTTTCTAAAAGATAAATCCTACAAAAATCAGGGTTATAAATCAAAAGTTTCTGCTTAAAAATAATTATTTTGAATTAAAAGCCTTCAGATTATCTTCATTCTCAAAATAATATACACTGCTGTTAGCTGCAGCTCCTATAATCGCTGTGGCTTTGTCTACTTCTTTGCCAGAAACCGGATCAAATGATTTTCTGCTGGCAATGTCTTGTTCAAGCTTGCCTTTGCACATCTCACAGCATCCATAGTATTTCCTGCCTTCAATGTCTACCAAGATCTGCTCGTCTGCAAAAAGCTTGTTTGTAATCATACATACATATTTTGATTCGACCTGTTTTAATCCCGTATCGGCAGATGCAGTGTTTACTAAAATTAGACCTGTTGCTATCAGGTTTAGAAGTAGTGTATAAATGGCTATTTTTTTCATAACATCCTCTCTATTAGTTTTTAAAATAATAACAAATAATATTGATAGAGCAAAATAGTTTTTTAATAAACTAGAAGAATCTGCTTAATGTAAAAGTAAAAAAACCGTCATTGCTAATACCGCTTGCGATGCTGTTTGTATCAGTGTTAAAGAAAAAACGCGCTTCAATTTCGGCTACCCAATTCTGACCAAACCTTCTGGATGTTTCAACAAAAGTAAATAGTTCAGCATTTTCTGTGTCTGTGACGATACCTGCTAAAAACTCTGTATCCTGAATATCGTTTAGTGAAAGCCTGAAACCACCGAATATGTCGTTATCAAAAACGGTAGGAGGTGCGCCGGAATCTCTGCCGTCATATAGATATTCTGAAAGTAATCCAAGGTCAGCAGCACTTCCAAATATTTGAAAAAGAGTATATTCGAATCCTGCTACGGTAGCTACGAATCTGTTGCCATGACCGCCTCTTGTTATTCCTTCAAATTTAAGCAGCCACGCATCCCTTGTCCACTGAATATCAAGGCTCTGCTGATCTATAATGTCGTAAAACGGGTCTAGTATTATCTTTTCATTTTGATTGGCTCTTGGGATTAGTCTTGGCTCTCTGCTTGTACCTCTAAAAAATGCAGCTCCGATATCAAAGTCACCCAGGGTATGTATCCATCTGAGTGCAAAGTCGGGATGGAACTCCTTGGCGTCCGATTCATATCCCTCGTTATTGTCATCAATTATAAACGGGCCTCTAAGTCTTGCGTCATCATCGGGGAAAGTGCGCTCTCTAAAAAACGGAAGATAGAAAAATTCAAATGTTCCGTAATCACTGTCATAAGTGAAGTTAATCATAGGCTGCCCAAGTTTGTCTTCTTCGTCTATGTCTTCGACCTGATCGTTTTGATTTATTATATTAACAAGATGTCTTGATTCAGTAACACCCCAGTAAACAATATCTGCACCGACTAGTAACGACCAATTGCTTCCCTGATGGAACCAGTTTAGCTCTCTTATATCAAAGTGAGTCCTGTTGTCATCATCCAGATCAAATCTGAAAAAGGGTACAAATTCAAAAAGGTCATTTCCTTTTTCGGTTTCATACAATATCTCAGGCTCGATCATAAATGAGGGAGAAAAGTATGTATCATCCTGGCTGTTAAACTCAGGATCATCCGGAAATATTCTGAGTTCTATGCCTGTTTCACCCCTAATGTCCCACTGCCCGGCATAAATTTGTTTGCCAGACAGGAAATACGAAACTAATAAAAATAATGTTAGAAAGTGGTACGAAAAATTATTTGGCACGTTTTAGTCTTGATGCGGTAAACTGGCTATGATCTTGTCCAAGTCTAAATTCCCAGCTTTCAAATACTATATCTGTGCTTTTACCATTTTGATGGTTTTTCATGACAAACAAGTCTGCACGCCAATATTTATCTAAATATTGATTATATTTAGTATATGTAAGTGTCTTTAGAAGTGAATCCTTCCTGTCATAAAAATCAATCTTCTGTGGTCTGTATTCCTGCTTGTCCCACCATACAACCTGTTTGGTATATCCTGAATTTTCATAGAGTGGATACCTTTCTACTACAAAACATTCGAGCTCACCGCATTTTTCATCTTTAATCCACTTGTAATTGTATTTATCTACCTCTTGTGAGAGGAGGTCTTCATAAGCAAATTCACTTCCTACAAAAGGACCGGATTTATTCTTTGAAGAAATTCTCTTAACCCTTTTTACAGCAGGAAGATAAAGCCACTGATCATCTGGTTTTAAAATTTTTGTATGAGACAGAAGGGCTGTGCCCTCAATATCTCTTGGTTCATCAAATACTGTAATGCTCTTATCACCAAGGCCGGGCTCGTTAATTTCAAGCGCTAGTCTCCTAAGCTTTCTTACACTCTCCTGTCCTTGTTTATTTCTAAGCACCATCTTTGATACTGATTTATTATCACCCCAGCCCTGATCAGCTTTATCAGCATCTATTGCAATCTGCTTTCCCTTTTCTTCTGATGTTTGAGAGTAAACCGAAGAAAGGGGGATTAAGATTGATAAAATTAGCATTAATATTTTAAATTTCATTTGATTCTCCTTTTATAAAATAACTATAATTTAATTAATTGGTTGCAAATGGAGTGCCTTTATCTTTTTTCTTGTCTTTATCTAATATCAGTAATAGTGCTGGTAAAAGTAAGAAGTCTGTAATTAATGCTGATACTATGGCAAGAGAAGTTAAGAGCCCCATATAAGAAGTGACCCTGAATGTACTCATGCCAAGCATGGCAAACCCTGCCGCAATAATAAATGATGTCCCTAATATTGCTGTTCCTACAGTATGAAAAGCATACCTTATGGCATCGGGAGTATCATGGCCAAGTTCTGTTCTTGCCCTGTGATACTTTGTAAGGAAGTGAACTGTATCGTCTACAATAATACCTATTGATATACTGGCAACTACTGATATAGCAAATCCCACTTCGCCGATAAGAAGCGCCCATACACCAAAAGCCATAGCAGAAGGAAGTATGTTTGGTATAAGGCTTATAAGACCCACTTTTACGCTTCTAAGTGCAATCATAAGGATTATTGCTATAAGACCAAATCCCACAAATGTTCCTATAAGCATTGCATCGAGGTTCCTTCTGGTAATATTCCCAAACATAAGCGTAGTACCTGCACCCCTGTTTTCCTTCATGCTTTCTGTTCCATTTTCATTTATCCACTTATTCGCTTCTTTGCTGTTTTGTACGATAGTATTAAGGTTAGCATCTGCATAGGTTACGTCCAGCCTGAGCGAACTTTTATCGATATTTATTTGATCGTTAACATCCAGGCCGTATGGAAGTGACATTTCATAGAGCAGCAAGTACTGAGCGCCCAACTCTCTGTTCTCCGGTAGTTTGTAGAAAGCCGGATCATCGCCATTCATGTTCTTGTTTAGCCTTTTCATCGTATCACTAAATGAATTTACGTGTGCAATCTCGGGCCTGGCCCTTAACCAATCTGTAAATGCGCTAACTTTTGAAAGATACTCGGGATCACTTACTCCGTTTGTATCACCTGATTCAAGAGAAAAACTGGTTATATAAACCCCACTTAGGTTTTTTACTGAAAACTCCATTGAGTTTCTTATATCGAGTTTTTTACTGAAGTATTCATGGTACCTGTCATTAATATTCATTGTAGGTATTAGCAATATTAAGACTATTACAAAAGATCCCAATAATAGCAGTATTTGTTTTGGTCTCGAGATTACAAAATCACTAAGTTTATCAATAAAACTGTATGTAAGCTCTGAGCGTTTAGGGGCTTTGATCGGAAGAACCGAAAGAAATGCAGGAAGAAATGTCATCGAATAAAACCAGGCAATCATAACTCCAAGTGCTGTGAGGTTTCCAAGAAGGCGGAATGGAGGAGAATCGCTAAAATTAAGGCTTAAAAAACCAATTGCAGTTGTAATGCTTGTAAGAAATACTGGTTTTGCGTTAATATCTATGCTTTCAATAATAGCGTCATATCTGTTTTTACCGCTTCTTCGTGCTTCAAAGAACGAAACCAGGATATGGATAGAATCTGCTACTGCAAGAGTTAGTATGATGTTAGGTGTTGATGAACTTGTGGGATCTAGAAATGTGCCAAAAAACCCCGCTATTCCAAGGGCAGTAAGAGCAGAAATTACTACCAGAATAAGTGTAGCTCCTGAAGCCAGAAAAGACCTTAGAAATATTATAAGCGCAAAAGTAAAAACTCCAAACATAAGGGGCATTACAAATGAGAAGTCCTTAATAGGAGTTTCGGCAAAGGCGTTGTTCATCATAGATACGCCCACTAGCCTAATGTCCTGGTTGGGGTATAAAGCTCTATATTTATCCCTTAGATCCCTTGCAAAAGCCGCAATCTCGGGCACTTCTGCAGGGGATTTCCCGGGTTGTTGTATGCGTACATTTATGCCCGCGGTTTTACCGTCTTCTGAAAGTAATCTTTTGTATATAAATGGTTCAGAGAATGCTACTTTTTTTGCCCTGGCAATATCTTTTTCAGTAAAATCCTTTTCTTCTATAAGGTCTTCAACTATTAAATTATCGCCATCAGCCCATGTATGTTGAAAATTGGTAATTGAATCTACCCTTGTGGAGTAGGGCGTTTGCCAGGCTTCTTCAGTAATTTCATATATAGCTTTTATCGTATCTTTATTAAATACATCACCATTTTCGGGTTTAATTAGAATTAAGACGTTATCATTTTTAGTGTATATATTCTCTAGTGCATCAAATGCCAGAAGGTCGGGGTTATCATCACTGAAAAAAACTCTGTAATCGGTAGCCAGGCCTAGACGCTTTACCCCAGTTCCAAGCAAAATCGCAAGCAGTAAACTTAATATCAATACAGCCCATCGCCATCTAATAACCCAATTTGTATATCTTAGTACAAAGCTGCTATTATCCGCCATTTAATTTACTCTCCGTTTTACAAATAACGCTAATAATTATGAGTCCCTTTTTAGATGTAATGCATCAAATAACGAAGCTATTTTTTTAGCTCTTAAAATATTTATTGATATAATTTATAAAACCTTAATGAATAATCCAAAAATTTGTAATTAACAATAAAATATAAATATTGTGTCATTTTAAAACAATGTTAGTTTAATTATTCATGTATAAAGCACTTAAAAGAGTTTTAGTATTATCAATAATATTTGTCGTTTTTCTGTCTGTACTTGTGTATGGGATTTTAAATGTTAATGAGCTTATTGAAGAAAATAGACAATATATTGTATCTCAGATAGAAAAGTCTATAGGAAGGCAGGTTGGTGTTAATAAGATACGGTTAAATATCCTTGGAGGTCTGGGGCTTGGTCTGTCAGGGCTAAGCATTAAGGACGATCCAAGCTTTTTTGCAGGAAACTTTTTAGAGACTAAGAACCTGGTAGTAAATGTAAAATTACTCCCTTTGTTATCGAAAGAAGTCCAGGTTAAAAAGATCATATTGAATGATCCGGTTATAAGAATAATCAAGAATAAAAACGGAGATTTCAATTTTTCAACAATCGGGGGTAAAGAGAATCCCAATCAAACTGAAAGTGAAAAAGAAAGCACAGTAAAGAAATTTAATATTTCTCTTGTTGATGTATCAAACGGCAATATACAGTATATAGACAGAGAGCAGAGATCGACTATTGAATTAGATAATATCGATCTTTCTTTAAAAAATATCGGACTCGATGAAAAGATCGATATTGATCTAGCACTTTCATTGCTTGATAAAAATCAAAATATTAAAATAAAAGGTAATATTGGCCCGTTGGGACAGCAGATAAATACAGATTCTTTACCTTTAAGTCTTGATCTGCAAATAAGCTCATTAAATATAAAAGCGTTAAAAAGCTCTATACCTCAGTTAAAAAAGTCTCTTCCCCCTGATATAAATCAAATTGATAAGCTAAGTCTCAAAACCAGAATTGATGGTGATCTGTCAAATATGAGACTCACTGACCTTGAACTTGAATCCCATCTATTTGGTTCAACACAATCCAATCTCTTTGTTAATGGAAGTGTCGGACCTGTTGGGGCTAAAGTTTCTGAGCATGATATGTTTTTCAAACTTAACATGGATATAGGACCTCTAAACTCTCAGCAGCTTTTGAGCATAGATTCATTAAGCACATTAGTGCCTGCTGATTTAAAGATGAACGGGCCTATTTCATTTATGGCCGATATAGAGGGAAATCCTTCAAATATCACGATCAAAAACGGTGTTCTTGAGGCAAGCAGTACAGATATTGTTTATGCAGAGAGTTTTAATAAACCAAAAGGAATAGATCTAACTCTAAAAACTGATGCAAGTTTAAACAAAGACAATATGAAACTTGAAAATACAAATCTAAAACTGGACAGTCTCCAATTAGATATATACGGAACATACAATACTAGTAGTACAAATGCAGATATAAACATTAAATCCAATAAAGCAGACCTGCAAAAGCTATCAAGTCTCCTGCCTGACCTTTCTACACATAACATATCCGGCTTTGTGGAGGCAGATGCAAAGATCAAAGGACTTACGGGACAGGGTAAGACCCCGGCTATAAACGGTTTTATTAAACTTACAGGTGTAAATGCAAAACCTGAGCAGCTTGCAAAACCAATAAATGATCTTAACAGTGAGATAAAATTTACAGGTAACAGCGCTAGTTTGGATAAAACTGATCTGGTAATAGGAAAATCTAAAATCAGTGTTATATCAGAGGCTGCAAGCATTTCTCCGATATCAGTATCCTATGTAATAGCCTCACCAAAAATTTATATGGCAGATGTAAGCCCGGAAAATAAGACTGATGAATCTATAAATGATGTGACAATTACAGGAAAAGTGTTCGAACAGGTTGGAACAATGATTCACAGAGCCACTATAAAGTCCCGCAGCGGCAAATTATCGAGCCTTGGATACAGCAATCTAAATGGAAAGCTGTCTATAAAAGATGATGTAATTACACTTGATCAGATGGCAATGAACATTCTAAGTGCAACCATAAACGCAAACGGAGTTTATGATTTATCTAATCCTAAGCCGGCATTTGATTTAAAAACACAGATTAAGGGGCTTAGTATTACAAACTTAACTCAGTCACTATTCAGGGCCGATAACCAACATTTAAGAGGTAACTCTGATTTAAATATTGATATATCCGGAAGCGGTAATACATGGGATGAAATTAAGCCCACATTGAGCGGCCTTACGAAAATTAGTCTTACAGAAGGGGAATTGGTAGATTTTAATATTGCTGAGGGTGTGCTGTCTGGTATCACGGGAGTAAGCGGTCTTTCGGGGCTTGTAAGCAGTTCATTAAAATCAAAATACCCGCAGGTATTCCAAAGCAAGAGTACGATATTCTATGACTTGAAATCTGTTCTTAAAATTGATGACGGAAAGATTAATTTTAATGACCTGATCTTAAAAGCCACTGATTATTTGGTAAAGGGTGACGGCTCTATAGGACTGGATAAGGGGATTGATGTAAATGGACAGTTGAAAATGTCTGAAAAAATTTCAAATGATCTAATTGCTAACGCCGATTTTATTAAATATCTAAGAAACGATAATAATGAGATCATTATACCTTTTGATCTTAAAGGTCTTCTGCCAAACGTAAGCGCCAAACCTGATCTGACATTTGTGGCCAATAAGCTAAAGGGTGCTGCAATTGACAGGGGTAGGGATGAACTTCAAAAAAGAGTAATAGATAAGATAATTCCTAAAACTACCAGCCCGGATACTGAATCTGAAGGTGGTGATCAACAAACTAAACCAAAGAGCATCGAAGAAGACCTCATACAAAAGGGGTTAGATAAGGTATTAGATTTTTAAATTAGGAGCTCGCATAGAACAGAGCTATAAGTAATGCAGAATCTCCTTTATTTTATTAACTAAATCTACATTTCTGTTATTAAATCTAAATTCCATCTCTTTTAGATACAAAACAAAGTGTTTTCTGTCAATTCCATTG
>JBFFSH010000058.1:0-16483 GCA_041572575.1 Thermodesulfobacteriota bacterium | reverse complement strand
TTTACATGCCGGCACTTCCAATACAAACATTTGTATTAGCTTGCTTATCTTACTATTTGATAGTTTTGTATTCTTAAGTAACTTCTTTTGCATAGTTTCAGCTTAGTATACTTTGCTGTCCTATGCGAGCTCCTAATTTTTAATATCATACCATCAGTATTAATTCTCTAGACCTGAGAAATTAATAGTTTGATAGGAACTCTATTAACCAAATCTAATAGATTTAATAAAATAATAATAATTATTATTAAGTAATATATTTCATTCACCTTCTATCAAACTATCAAAGCCTCACTGTTAGGATGAACAAATTCATAGTTTGACAATAACTCTTAGAAATTTACTTAGTCTCTTAATCTAATAATTTAATGGTTAAGAAAAAAAATTAGAGACTAAGAGACTTTCTTATAAAAAATCAATATTATCAGGAAGTTATAATCACTTAGGCTCAAAAGCTCAGGGTTAGGGTAAAACATTTGAGCCTTGAGCCTAGTATATAAAAAGATCAAAAGATCACGTATCAGGCCATAGGGTATGAACCTTGATCTTTTGATTCTAACTATGATTATTTTAAATAATGCCAAATTGCCATGTTTTCAGGGTTTATGGTAACAAACTGGCATTTTTGCAATAACAGTGTTTTATATACACTGCAATGACATATATTTCCCTTCCCTCTTTACTAACTCCCATACATTAATTAACATTGTATCTATGCATACAAAGAAACTGTTTGAAATTTATGAGGATTCGCTGAAAAACACTTCCGGGCTTGAGGGTTTAGTTTCGGAGGCTGATTTAGAGCAGGCTATTACAAAGAAAAAATATGATTTACAGGATTTAGCATTAATTGAAGTGGTTATGAATGACGATGAAAAGCAGTTTCATGAATCACTTAAGGAAAATTACGAGGCGCTCTCTGCCGATCTTACAAAAAAAAACGGGCCTGCCACTGAGACAGACCCGCTTAAAGAACAACTTTTAGAAATCTTTATATCTAATCTGAATTACTATATAGACCTTTTTTACAACTCCCTGCTAAACAGGCACTTTGCAGGCGGCTAAAGACTATATACTTACTTTCTCTTTGCAAGAGGAACATACTTCTTGCCCATATCCCCAAGATAAACCTGACGAGGTCTTGCAATTCTGCTCTCTGGGTCAGTTAAGAACTCTTTCCACTGTGCCAGCCATCCGCTTGTTCTTGCGATTGCAAAAAGTACGGTGAACATGCTCACCGGAAGACCCATGCTCTGATAAATAAGCCCTGAGTAGAAGTCTACATTAGGATAGAGCTTTCTCTTAACGAAGTATTCGTCAGAAAGAGCGATCTTTTCAAGCTCAAGCGCCATTTCGAGTAGTGGATTTTCTCCTGTTTCTTCAAACACATCATATGCGATTTTCTTTATTATCTTTGCCCTTGGATCGTAGGATTTATAAACCCTGTGTCCAAAACCCATGAGTCTGAATTCACCTTTTTTGGCTCTTTCAACATATTTTGGAATCTGATCCTTTGAGCCGATCTCTGCTAACATCTGAAGTACGCCTTCGTTAGCTCCACCATGCAGAGGTCCATAAAGAGCTGCAATTGCAGCAGCAGTTGCAGAATAAGGATCAGGAAGCGAGCTTCCTACGTTTCTCATTGCAGCAGCGCTGCAGTTCTGCTCGTGATCGGCATGTAGAATGAATAGTATATCGATTGCTCTTTCAATTGCCTTGTTTGGCTTATATTCTTTTTGAGCGATGTTAAACATCATGTTTAAGAAATTACCAGGGTAGCTTAAGCTGTTATCAGGATAAACAAAAGGCAGACCCATTGCGTGACGATAAGAAAATGCAGCAAGTGTAGGCATCTTGGAAATTAGTCTTTGAATCTGAATTTCTCTGTTTTCTTCATTGAAAATATCTTTAGCATCTGGATAAAAAGTAGAAAGTGCGCCTACTGTGCTAAGAAGCATTCCCATGGGGTGTGCATCATATCTGAAACCGCCTATGAATTTTTTAATATTTTCGTGAACATAAGTATGGTGAGTAATATTGTGTTCCCACTCTTTGTACTCTTTTTTATTAGGCAGCTGGCCATTTAACAGCAGGTAGGCAACCTCTAGGTAGTTACTTTTTTCAGCCAGTACTTCAATTGGATATCCCCTGTATACCAGTACTCCCTTATCACCATCAATAAAAGCTACCCTGCTTGTGCAGTGAGCTGTATTGCTGTATGCAGGATCGTAACTCATCATCCCGAAATCGCTTTCCTTGACCTTAATTTGTCTTAAATCCATAGCCTTAATGGTGTCATTAGTAATAGGAACTTCGTATTCCTTACCAGTCCTGTTATCAGTGATTGTTAATGTATCTTTCTTTGCCACAATCAGACCTCCTTCGTGTGATAGTATTCAATTTGTAAGAATAAAAAGTTAAATATTCTAGCAAATAACCTAACCACAGTATCAAAACACGCTTAATTTGTCAAATGGAATTAACACTGAATTAAAATTATGTATATATTATAAAAAGTAATAAAAACAGAGTTAATAGAGATAGAAATATAGAATTTTAGCTAGTAAAGCTCACTGAGTGAAGGATAAATTTTTTCTATAACTTCATTTAAATAAGTCTTAATCTCTTTTTCCTTTTTTTCAAAAAGAATATGCTTTTTTATTTCTTCCAGTAAATCCCTGTCTATATTGTTTACAAGGTATCTAATAACAGGAGCCCTTGTGGGTGATATGCTTAGGACCCGGTAGCCAAGAGATAGAAGAATTAGTGATCCGGCGAGTGATCCGGCTATCTCACCACAAAGCGATATCTCCATATGCAGGTGCTCTGTTTTTCTGAAAAGATCATAGAGCATCCTTATTATTGACGGATGATAGCTTGAATACAGATGGCCCACTTCGTTTGAGTTACGGTCTACAGCAAGCAGATACTGGATAAGGTCATTTGTACCGATTGATATAAAATCGACAAGATGTCTGTAGTCTTCAAGCTGATATATGAGGCCCGGAACCTCTATCATCATTCCAAGCGGGGGAAGCTCTGTTTTGTTTACCCCAAGCTCATCACCAATCTGTTCGATTAATTCCTTTGCAGTCTCGACTTCCCATATGTTTGTTACCATGGGCAGAAGAATCCTGAATTTATGCCCCTTCGTGCCGGCAAGGAGTATTGCCTTTATCTGATCCTGGAAAGTCTCAAGATACTCCATCGAAAACCTGATTGCCCTAAGCCCAAGCAGAGGGTTCTCTTCTTCTGGAAATTTAAGATAAGGAAGCAGTTTATCGGCCCCCACATCCAGGGTTCTGACTGTGATATATCCGCTGAAATTTTCGGCCACTCTGTCGTACACATCTACCTGTTCCTTTAACTCGGGCCACTTTTCAAACTGAGAAAATGCAAACTCTGTCCTGAAAAGTCCTACATCGGAAAGGTTATACTGATTTGCTAAAGATACATCCACGGGAAATCCAATGTTTGCAGTTAGTTTTAGCTGTATGTCAGGGTTAGGCGTTTTGAGGCTTTCCTTTTCTATATAATCTCTCAACCGTTCATATTTGGAAAATTTCTCCTGATACTGATTTATGAGCTCCTTTCCGGGCTGAGTGATTACAAACCCGGTTTTACCGTCTACAATTATTTTCTCACCGGCGCTAAGGATATCAGATACATTTTCAATACCCACTACAGCCGGGATACCCAGTGACTTAGCCAGAATTACAAGGTGAGAGGTCTCGCCGCCTTTTTCAGTTACTATGGCAGATATCTGATTTTTATATAACATGGAAACAAACGAGGGGCCTATGTCCTTTGCTACAAGGATCGATCCCTTTTTAACCTCTACGCTAACATCTCCATTTGTCCTTGATTGGACTAGATAATGAAGCACCCTCTGTCCTATGTCCCTAAAATCCCCGGCCCTTTCCTTAAAATAAATATCTGTAAGACTCTCAAAATGCCTCGCAACTTCTTCAATTGTATCAATTAGAGCTCTTTCTGCCGATGCTTTTTTCTTCGTAATTCTATCAAGAATCTTGTTTTTAAATCCCGAATCACCAAGAATCATAAGGTGAGTTTCAAAAATACCTATCTCACTATCAGACAGGAAGTGCTGGTTTTTAAGGTCTTTTATTAAAAAGTTCAGGTCATTTTCAACATTAATAAATGCATCAATAATCTTTTGCGACTCTTGTTCGGCAGTTCCTTTATTAACATCATCGGGTCTGTACTGATCATACATTCCCTTGAATATATATACATTTCCTACAGCAAACCCCGAAGACACTCCCTTACCCTGCAATGTCATCCTAACTTTCTTTTTCTTTGAAGACGCCGGTTTTAATCTCTCAAGATTGTCAGCTACTTCCAACAGTGCCGCAAGTCTGCTGGCTATTATCTGAAAAAGAGATTCTTCTGAAGGATGAATAAGACGCCGCTCATTTGTCTGCCCAACCAGTACTCCCATAAATTTATTTTGAAGCTGGATTGGAAGTCCAATGTAGCTTTCATATTCCTCTTCTCCTATTTCGGGAAAGTATTTATAGTATGGGTGCTCTGATGCCGGCATTGCTATCAGTGGTCTTTTGGATGTGAACACATAACCTGTAAGACCTTCCGATGCTTTTAGAGTAATAGGATTATTAGGATCAACATTAAGACCCCTTGTAGCTTTTAAAATAAGTTTTTCACTCTCTGTATCCCATAGGTAGACTGACACAATATCAAAATGAAGCGCATCACCTATCTTGTTTACAACCTGTTCGAGGATGTTGTTTAGACCCGAAGTTCTGTTAATAAGGTCTCCAATTTCCTGTACAACTTTAAGATGGAAGTCAGATCTGTCTATGGATTTTATATTCTGCATAGCTAATTAAGTATATTCTATTTTTATGTATTAAAGAATTGTTTTTTAATAGATGTAATAATATGTTACCTGGCAAGAAGCATGGCTGACACTACAGCTAGACTAACCCCGGCAACTTCTCTTGGTCCCAGTTTTTCACCTAAAAACACCAGAGCAAGTATTATAGTAATAGCCGGATACAAACCCGTAAGCGGAACAGTGACAGAGAGCTTTGCATCCTTTAATGCAATAATAAACAGTACAGTACCTATTCCCCAGCAAAGACCCATGGCAAGTGCAGCATAGTTTGGGGAAAACGCTGAGAAAATTTCATTTCTTTTTAAAAATATAACCGTAAAGAGAACCGTAAGAGTACCCATACCCTCAAAAAAATAGACCCTGAAGGGGATATCGTTTGCTGATGCTATCTTTCCAAAAAAACTTCCAAGAGCAAAAAGCACAGTTGCTGCTAGCGCCATAATAAACCATCTTTCTAACATTGTTAATACTCCTCTATAACTGATATTTTCAAGCACCTTACATATAGATAGTAACAGATTGTACTATTAATTAATTTGAGTATATTAACAGCCCTTAAATGTCTAAATAGTAACAATATCTTATAGATCTAGAAATATATAATCTTATATATGAAATGAACGAAACAAAAGAATCTAAAAAAACTTTTAATGCGGCAATCATAGGCTCAGGACCTGCGGGATTTTATGCTGCCGAACATCTGTTCAAAAATAAAGATTATTCTTTTAATGTGGACATCTATGACCGACTGCCTACTCCTTTTGGCCTTGTAAGGTCAGGCGTAGCCCCGGATCATCAAAAAATAAAGACTGTAACGAGGGTATTTGATAAAATTGCCCAAAACCCGGGATTCAGGTTTTTTGGAAATGTGGAGTATGGAAAAGATATTAACCTGGATGATCTTAAAAAACATTATCATATAATCATTTTTGCAACCGGTGCTCAGACAGACAGAAAAATGAACATCCCGGGAGAAGATCTTAAGGGTTCTTATACGGCAACAGAATTTGTAGCGTGGTATAACGGACATCCTGATTATAAGGAAAGGGAATTCGACCTTAGTCAGGAGAAAGTAGCAATAATAGGCGTGGGAAATGTAGCAGTGGACGTAGCAAGAATACTATGCAGGACAACAGAGGAGCTTGAAAAAACTGATATAGCCGACTATGCGCTTGAAAAACTGGCAAATAGCAATGTAAAAGAAGTCTATATGATTGGAAGAAGAGGTCCTGCTCAGGCAGCATTTACAAACCCTGAATTAAAGGAGCTTGGCAATCTTGAAGGGGCGGATTTGATTCTGGATAAAGATGAGATAGAGCCTGACAAGATAACAATCAAACAGATGCAAGAACATGAAGATAAGTCAGTAACCAGAAAACTAGAACTGTTAAAAGAGTATTCACAGGCCGCTACGGGTGACAAGGACAAAAAACTGTATATTAAATTTTTACTCTCACCAGTAGAAATTACAGGCAATGATGACAGTACTATCAAATCCCTCGTACTTACCGAAAATGAACTTTATGAATCAGAAGATGGATCGGTGAGGTGTAAGTCAATTGATAAAAATATTGAGCTAGATGTAGGTCTGGTATTTCGCTCTATCGGATATCATGGAGTACCTCTTGCCGGAGTTCCGTTTAATGAGAGTTGGGGTGTTATATCAAATGAAAAAGGCAGGATAGTAGATAATGGCAACAAACATATTAATGGGTTGTATGCCACAGGATGGATCAAGCGCGGACCTACCGGGATTATTGGTACAAACAAGACTGATTCTGCCGAGACTGTAAACTTTATACTCGAAGACATAAACGAAAACAAATTGAATACACCGGAATTAACTGATACTGAGTCTATAGAAAATCTTATAATGAGTAGAAACGATAAGATAATTACCTATGAAAAGTGGCTCAAGGTAGATGATTCTGAAAAACTAAGAGGTGAAAAACTGGGAAGACCCAGACTTAAATACACCGATATAGATGAAATAATAGATATTGCCAATAAATAATCTAAATTGTCTCAGTTCATCTTCTTAAGTTCAGCAGCAAAAAGTTCCACCAGGTTGTAAATACTGCTGCCAAGACACTGATCGACAGATTCTGTAGAGCAGTTTACAAGTTTTCCAGCTGACCATGTGTTTGCTGTAATAAGTCTGTTATGTTCAATCTGTGGTCTTATGAGTGTAACAGGCTGTATTACTTCTAGTTGTGTATATATTACATACTGATCACCAATATAAGACTTACTTGGTACAATCTTAATATTTATATAGGCAGCACCAAGAGTTTTTTCCCAGTCTTGATAATCGACTATCCTTATTTTTTTCTCTTTTAACTGTTTTTCAATATTCTTAATTATTTCTAGTTCCTTTATTCCATCCTCGTTCATATAATCGGGTAGTTTATCAACCCTCACTGCAATTACGGATATACCTTTTAGTGAAAGCAGTGGAGAGGATTGTGTTTTATGAACGGGAATTAACACTATTAATAAGCACAGAGTAATAATATATTTTCTATTCATTTTTTAATTTATAAATATTTTAGGGAATATAATTCTTATAAACTCTAACATTAGGTAATTTGTTCCACAATCTTATAAAATACTTTTTATCAATATTCTTATAAATATTATAATAATATTATACAAAATACACGATTCCTATGATATTATGTTGATATAAGAGATATAGTTCTATTGGCATAATAATTGCTTAATACTAAAGTTAGGAATAAACACTTATGACAATAGTTGTAACAAAATCCAGCAATTTGGTAACAATTAATGTCAGTGATTACTGATTTTGATAATAATCATACTGTAACTATCTGTATTTATTGAATTATAAATTTAGGACTTGAAAAGGAACAAAAATTGCATCATACTTTAATACTCTTTAGTACCTGCGGGTAAAATAAAGGAGGATTCGAGATGAGATATATTTTAGCATTGTTAACATTAATGCTCATGACATTTACATCGACTATCGATGTTTATGCTCAAAACGGCCCAAATGCCGAATTTGTGGAAGGAGTTGTTCTTGTAAAGTTTAAACCAGGGGCTGCCAAGAACAAGAAAAAAGAGGCCGTGGATAGTGTTCAGGGTAATACCGAAAAAGAATATACTATTGTCCCCGGACTTCAGAAATTATCCACAAACCTGGATGTGGAAAAAGCAGTAGAAATACTAAGCAAAAATCCAAATGTAGAATTTGCAGAGCCTGATTTTATTGTAAGCATCGTTGATGGAAGTCAGACAATACCTAATGATACTCAATTCAATCTACTTTGGGGTATGCATGACGTTGGTGACAGTTCACCTGACAATGATATAAACGGCCCTGAGGCATGGTCACATTACGTAGGTGATCCTAATCTTATAATGGCAAATATAGACACCGGTGTAGATATTAATCACGAAGATCTTGTTGGTAATATTTGGTTCAACCCGGGTGAAACCGGTAGCGGTAGAGAAACCGACGGTATAGATAACGATGGTAATGGATACATAGACGACTGGAGAGGCTGGGATTTTAGAAATAATGATAACAATCCGGCTGACGGTCATGGACATGGTACACATACAGCAGGAACAACATGTGCTGTAGGTAATAACGACTTAGGAGTAACCGGCGTAGTATGGAACTGTAAGATCATGGCTTTAAAATTCTTAAGTGATGGCGGTTCAGGCTCAACTTCTGATGCTGTAGAAGCGCTTCAGTATGCAACATCTTTTGGTGTTAAGGTTTCTAACAACAGCTGGGGTGGTAGCGTTTTCAGCACATCTCTATCTAATGCTATCACAGCTTCACAAAGTGTCGGCCATATATTTGTTGCTGCTGCCGGCAATAACAACCGTGATACTGACAGCATTCCACATTACCCTTCATCCTATACACATTACAACGTGATTTCTGTAGCATCTATAACTGATTCTGGCGCAAGATCTTCATTTTCAAACTGGGGACATACTTCAGTTGATTTAGGAGCACCAGGTAGCTCAATAAGAAGTACACTGCCTGGCAACACCTATTCATCAGGGAGCGGAACTTCAATGGCTACCCCACATGTAACAGGTGTTGTTGCCCTAGTTTATGGGCTCAATCCTGGCGCAAGTTATACAGACATAATTGATCAGATTTACAGAAACGTTAGACCACTTGCATCAATGAACGGCATTACTGTAACAGACGGAATTGCCGATGCTCATTGTGCTGTAATAGATTGTAATGGCGGCGGTCCAACACCAACACCTCCACCTCCGACACCTACTCCTACTCCGGTTCCACCAACCCCTACTCCTACACCAGCTCCTGATCCTACACCAACACCGACACCTGCTCCACCAACACCGACTCCGACACCTGCTCCTGATCCTACACCAACACCGACACCTGCTCCACCAACACCGACTCCGACACCTGCTCTATTTACAGACTATAGTGTGGATACCCAACAGATAATAGATGGTCAGATTTTTTCAGGATCTCTGGCTGATACATTTACAGATAATGATATAGATGAAGTACTCAGAGAAAATACAGACGGCGGTAAACCTTCAAACAGAATAAGCTCTCTTGAAAAACGATTCACAATTAATCAGAACTGTGATGATAACACATTAACCATCAACACATTCTATGATTTAGATGAAGCTGATGATGTTGGTACTGATGATTTTATATTTGAATATGATAATGGTTCAGGCTGGACAGAGATGTTTAGAATAGACACATCTGACACTTCTGAACAGTCATATACTTATAACAATCTTCCAACGCCGCTTACAATCAGAGTAATAGATTCAAACGGACAAACTGGAAATAATGGAAGAGACAGGGTAGCAATAGACTATATATCACTCAGATGCTTTAACGACGGCACACCACCACCACCAAATCCAACTCCAACTCCAACAACTGCACCTACACCTACTCCTACACCTGATCCTAACCAGTGTATACCAACACACAGTAATGAAAAAGGACCTCGCTGCTCAGATGGAATAGATAATGACTGTGATACATTTATAGATGGTGATGATCCAGATTGTTAATATAGAAAATTAGAGTAGTTTAATCACAAAAAAGGAGAGCCCATAAAAAGGCTCTCCTTTTTTTATGTCTTAATCGATAAATGAAGCTGATATTTTTCTTCTGAATAGATCTATTTTAGTTATATTAATTTTTGCAGCACTGCCTACTTCAAGCTGATTATCTGCTGAAGGAGTCAGTGCAACGTCAATTAAATATTCAGGAATATAAACATTTACCCTTCTGTCTCTTACTGAACTTATAAATCCAGCAACCTCTTTTATATTATTATCCAATAAATATTTCAGTACCCAATACCTTTCTCTGGACTTTTCAATAGTTCTTTTTTCTTTTACAGCCATTTCTGTTCGGACATAAATCTTTTCAAGTGCAGAATTGCTGTACATAGGTCCCGTACCATTGAGACAGCTTACTAACTGTCTTTGAAGAACGAGATCAAGATATCTTCTGATAGGTGAGGAAATCTGCACGTATGCATCAATGCCTAAAAACTTATGAGGCTCAGCATAAGTACTTATCTTTGTAGGTCTTAAAAACCTAAGCACCTCCACAGGGAATATCTCACTCTCCCTGTTCAAATTTTTTATTTCTTCACTTGTGCTTTCAATTTGAGACCTGAATACTGCCGGTATCTTGTTTTCTGCAAAATACTTTGCTGCAAGGTTATTAAGTAGGATCATAAATTCTGCTATAACATTATGGGAATCGGTTGTCATCGAATATTTCGTGAGTGATTTCACCTTATCACCATCAAGCTCAACCTTCATTGTTGGAAGCTGTAATATAATTGCACCATTTTTAACTCTTTTTTGCCTGAGCGCATTTGTTATAGCAAGAAGTCTGCTTCCCTGATCGGTTTTTAGATAATTATCATTAGCATCATTGTAGCTTATATTTTTATTTACATTAATTTTTGTCTGCACAAACTCGTAGTTTGATATGTTAAATTCAGGATCAAAGGTAATAAACAAACTGAGTGCTTTTCTTGTGCTTTTTGAGCTTAGAGTGAGAAGCTTTGTTACCAAATCCGAGGGAAACATACTTATATTGCCCTCAGCCAAATATATAGTTTCTCCTCTCTTTAATGCTTCATTATCCAGGTGATCTTTTTCGTCTATAAAAGCTGCCACATTTGATATATGAACCCCTACCCTGGTTTTATCACCCATGATCTCAACAGATAAAGCATCGTCAATATCTGTGGTATTTTCATCATCTATTGAAATGAGTTCGAGTTTTGTAATATCAAGTAATTTGTCGTAATTAACCTCTTTATTTACTAATTTTTCACTCTGGTTTATTACTTTTTGCGGATATGTTTGTTTAATGCCGTACCTTTTAAATATCGGGTCTTCATTTTTATCCCATAGTCCATTATTAATTAAAAATTCGAGCGCATCTATCTCATCTCTTATACCTACAGAATTCAGTAGCGCCTTTGCTTCTTTTAATCTTTCATATTTGTCTATAAAAACTGCATATCCTTTTATAAGTTCTATATAATCCGAATATTTTTCTATATCTTCTTTATTAACTTCAGCCGTCCCATCATGTGCGCCTTTTATCCAGTCTAAGGCTTGTTCTTTTTCCTGTTCCTTTCTCAGGGTTTCTTTTTTTCTTTTAATAATTTCTTCAGACTCTGAAGGTGTATTTAAGTAGATTAAACCGTCTTGCTTCTTAAAATAGATCTCGTCTCTTTGCAGCGCCCAGACAAACTGCAGTTTTTCTAAACTGCTTGACTCTTTGTCTGTATATAGCTCAATAATATCTTGCAGGTTATAACCACAACTTTTTTGAGGATCATACACGCAGTCCCATATGGTTTTTAAATCGACTTTTTCTTTGTTTTCGTCAAGCTGTCTTCTGAGGGCCCTCAGTTCAAGTTTAATTTCTGAGCTGTTAGCTGTTTTATCTGAACAAACTCCTGAACAATAAACAATCTGATCAACTTGCAAATTAAGCTGTTTTCCCTCTTCGGTAATTACTGAAATCTGATCTTTATTCAATTCATTTATGCAGGCAAGAGATATGAAGTTTCTCTTTTTAAAAAATACAATTTCATTGACTTTAAGTTTTAATGACATAGTAGATTGAATACAAAGAACTGCTCTGGGATTTTATTAAATCATAGAGATAATTAATTATTAAACTGCGATGCTGATTTGATAAAATCAACAAAAAGCGGATGAGGACTGAGCGGAGTCGATTTAAATTCAGGATGAAACTGACATCCTAAAAACCATGGGTGCTCTTTTATTTCTATCATCTCCACAAGGTTTTCATCGGGTGAGACTCCGCTGAATATAAGACCTTTTTTCTCAAGCCTCTTTCTGTACTTGTTGTTAACTTCATACCTGTGACGGTGTCTTTCTGAAATATTATTTGTTTTATAGGCTCTATATGCAATTGTATCATCTTTAACTATACATGGGTATGCACCAAGCCTCATAGTTCCGCCTTTATTATCTACAGACTTCTGATTTTCCATTAAATGTACTACGGGATTTGTAACATCATCTTGATATTCAATAGTATGAGCTCCTGCTATTGCACATACGTTTCTTGAATATTCTACAAGCGCCATCTGCATACCAAGACAAATTCCAAAAAAGGGTACATTATTGGTCCTTGCATATGTAATTGCATCTATCTTGCCCTCAAACCCCCTCTTTCCAAACCCTCCGGGAACCAATATTCCATTTACCCCGCTAAGAAGACCATCTATACCTTCGTTTTCAATATCTTCTGAATCTACATATTTAATCTGTACCTTTGAATTGTTTGCAAAACCTCCATGAGCAAGTGCTTCATGCAGACTCTTATAGGCGTCCTGGTGATTTACATACTTACCTACAACACCAATAGTGACCTCTCCTTTAAGATTTTTTACCTTATTTGATAGTATGTTCCATTTATCCAACTGCGGCTTTCTTGTCCAAATATTAAGAGATTCAGTGATGATGTCATCAAGACCTTCAGAATGAAATATCATCGGTACATCGTATATTACATCAACATCCTTAGCCGTAATCACAGCCTTCTCTTCTACATTACAAAATAGTCCGATTTTTCTTTTTAGATCCTGTGATAAGAACCGGTCGGTTCTGCAAAGTAAAATGTCTGGCTGTATTCCGATTTGCAAAAGGTCTTTTACGCTGTGTTGAGTTGGTTTTGTTTTAAGCTCCCCTGCTGCCGAAAGGAACGGAACGTAAGTGAGGTGGATGAACAATGTGTTTTCTTTCCCAAGGTCGGTTCTTAACTGCCTTACGGCTTCAAGGAACGGAAGGCTCTCAATATCTCCCACAGTACCACCTATTTCCACTATAACTATCAGATCATCTTCAGCAAGGTCTAATACCCTTCTTTTTATTTCGTCTGTTATATGAGGTATTACCTGTACAGTATCTCCAAGGTATTCTCCTCTTCGTTCCTTTGAAATTACTGAGTCGTATACCCTACCGGTAGTGAAATTATTTTTTTGGCTTAACTGGCAGTTTGTAAATCTCTGATAGTGGCCGAGATCAAGATCAGTTTCAGCCCCATCATCTGTCACATAAACCTCTCCATGCTGAAATGGGTTCATTGTACCAGGGTCTACATTTATGTAGGGATCTAGTTTTTGGAGGGTAACTTTAAGCCCCCTGCATTCAAGCAAACATCCGATCGACGCTGCTGCAAGGCCTTTACCAAGCGATGACATAACACCACCTGTAACGAAAATAAACTTAGTTTTTTTCATCCCTGCTTTTAATATATTCGAATCTATATAAGTTTCAAATAAAGTTTATTATTTTTTTAAAGTTGATAGGTATTCGTTTAGTTTATTAATTGCTTTAGCACGGTGGCTATACTTATTTTTCTCTTCCAGGCTAAGCTCTGCAAATGTTTTATCGGCATCAGGATAATAGAATACAGGATCATAACCAAACCCGCCGTCGCCTCTTGCAGACGTTAGGATTTCTCCCTCACATGTTCCAGTAAATGTATGTTCATTACCTTTATCATCCACAAGTGCTATGCAGCAAACAAACCTGGCAGCCCTGTCATCAACCCTAAAGAGCTCCTCTAATAGTTTTTCTATATTGTCACTGTCACTAGCCCCATCACCTGCATACCTTGCAGAATAAATACCTGGTTCTCCGCTTAAAGCATCTACCTCAAGCCCCGAATCATCTGAAATGGTAAGTTTACCGGTAATATTGGCTACTGCTCTTGCCTTTATTAATGCATTTTCAGAGAAACTGCTACCTGTTTCTTCTATTTTTGGAATATTATCATAATCATTTATAGATAATATATTTTTTACGTTTTTTCCAAGAAGTGACCTGAATTCCTTTATTTTTCCTTTATTGGTCGTTGCTATTACTAATTGTTCTATCATTTTCTTTACTTCGGAAGTTATTTAATACAAGATTTTTGGATTTTTAATAGCTCTTTAATGCCACTGCCACCAAGACTTACTAGTTCATTTAACTTATCTACGCTAAATGGATCTCCTTCTGCTGTACCCTGCACTTCAACCAGATCCCCAGTACCTGTCATAACTATATTCATATCAACATCGGCGTTTGAGTCTTCTTCGTAACAGAGATCAAGCATAGGCTCACCGTTTATTATCCCTACACTCACCGCTGCCACATAATCTTTAATAGGGTTTTCATCAATAAGCCCCTTTTTGATCAGATCATTTATCGCGATATGAAGCGCAACAAAAGCTGCGGTAATAGATGCTGTGCGTGTGCCTCCATCAGCCTGCATCACATCACAGTCAAGAATTATAGATTGTTCGCCAAGTTTATCTAAATCAACAACAGACCTGAGCGCTCTTCCAATTAGTCTTTGAATTTCCTGCGCTCTTGCGTTTATTCTTCCTTTAGCTGCATCTCTTTTATTTCTTGTATGAGTAGATCTTGGAAGCATAGAGTACTCGGCTGTTACCCACCCAGAACCAGTATCTCTTAAAAAAGGCGGGACTGAATCTTCTACGGTTGCCGAACATACAACATGAGTGTTTCCGGCTTTTATGATAGCAGAGCCCTCTGCGTATTTCATCACATCTGTTTCAATAAATATAGGTCTCAATTCATCTGATTTCCTGCCGTCTGATCGCATTAGATAGTTTACTCCTTATAAGATACACTTATTAACAATTACTATTAAATTATGGTGGAGGCGCTGGGAATCGAACCCAGGTCCGAAGAAGAGCCTCACAAGGCCTCTACATGCTTATCCCTTCTTTCAGTTTCACGGTGAAATAAACCGAAAGGCGAGTATTTTCACCACTATCTTGCGAGAAATCTCGTCTTTTCCAGCCACAAGAAAACCTTAAAGACCAGCCCGTCTTTATGACGTCTGAATTAAACCCGACAGGCGCGGTTTAAGAGACGTCGCAGTCATTTATGCTGCGAGTGCGTTGATTGGTTCGGCACTTATAGTTTTACTACCAGTTTAACGAGTTAGCAGAAGAAGCTCGGCATGCAGCACAAGCTATCCCATTCCCCGTCGAAGCCAAAACGCCCCCATATAATTTAATATTAACGCTTGTTTATAATATAATCACATATCATATTGTTTCAATATCTTATATCATTTAGTTGTACCTTTTATTTTTGATCGCCCTTTCCATCTCCCTCTGGGCATCTTTTCTCTTTATATCTTCTCGTTTATCTATGTTTTTCTTTCCCTTACCAAGACCCAGTTCTAATTTTGCAAACTTATTTTTAAAATATATTTTAAGGGGAACAAGCGTATATCCCTTACTTTGTGATTTTCCAATAAGCTTATTAATTTCTTTTCTATGCAACAATAGTTTTCTTTCTCTTTTAGGTTCGTGGTTAAAGTTATTTGCTTCAACATAAGGAGCTATATAGCTGTTTACAAGATAAATCTGCCCATCCCGTACTATTCCAAAACTTTCCTTAAGACTTGCCTGACTAAGCCTCAGAGATTTAACCTCAGAACCTTTTAGCTCAATTCCAGCCTCAATTTTCTCTTCTATATGATAATCTCTAAGAGCAGTTCTATTTGTACATACTGTTTTTTGCATAATTTTTTATAATTTACTTATCAACATTTTACTATTATTTACTTTAAGATATATATGTAACATCCTGTAATCATGTGATTATATTTACCTAATATTGAACTTTAACTATTTATCATATATTATTATAGCCTAAGTTCTAATTTAGAGTAAATAAATTTCATCCCGGGGTTGGGAAGGTTTATTATTATTTATAATTCTCTAAATTAGAACTTTCCCTCCAAAGTTAATTAATTACATTAGATACATATGTTTTATCAACACTTTGAATAGTTTCTTATTTATATAATATTAGACTAATAATTTATTAATCAATATGTTTGATAATAAACTAGTTTTAATAAAATATAATGATGTCTTATTGACCTTCACCCTGCAAACTGAACCAGGTAAAAGTAGAGAAATCTGGCAAAATAATGCAATAAATCAGGAGGTATTTTGCCATGAGGAAGTCAAGATTTACAGAACAACAGATAGCATTCGCTTTAAAGCAGGCAGAGAC
>JBFFSH010000057.1:0-16599 GCA_041572575.1 Thermodesulfobacteriota bacterium | reverse complement strand
ATTTTGGAGGTTTTGTTGTATGGGTAATCCCTCGGGATTTATGGAGCACAAAAGGGAGCTTGGCAAAGACAGGTCGCCCAAAAAAAGGATAAATGACTGGAATGAGTTTCACGGACATTTGCCTGAAAACGGACTAAAAGAACAAGGGTCAAGATGTATGGACTGCGGCGTGCCTTTTTGTCAGACTGGTCAAATAATAAGTGGTATGACATCGGGATGTCCGATTAATAATCTAATTCCTGAATGGAACGACCTTGTATACAGGGGTCAGTGGAAAGAGGCGCTCGAGAGGCTTCATAAGACAAATAATTTTCCAGAGTTTACTGGCAGGGTGTGCCCTGCTCCATGCGAGGGAGCATGTGTGCTTGGGATTAACGATCCTGCTGTAACAATTAAAAGTATTGAAGTTGCTATTATCGATAAAGGATTTGAAGAAGGGTGGGTTGTACCTGAACCACCAAAGATAAGAACCGGTAAGAAAGTAGCGGTAATAGGCTCAGGGCCAGCGGGGCTTGCCTGCGCAGCTCAGCTTAATAAAGCCGGTCATCTGGTAACTGTATTTGAGCGTCATGACAGGATTGGCGGTCTTTTAATGTACGGTATTCCAAATCCTCATCTCGAAAAGTCTGTAGTACAGAGAAGGGTGGACCTTATGGCAGAAGAAGGGGTGATTTTTAAGACAAACACAGAGATCGGAAAAGAACTTCCTGCCGAAATATTAACCCGAGATTTCGATGCGGTTGTAATCTGTACAGGAGCAACCAAGCCAAGAGATTTGGATATTCCCGGAAGAGAACTAAAAGGTATTCACTTTGCCATGGAGTTTCTGCATGCAAACACCAAGAGCCTTTTAGACAGTAACCTTGAAGATGGAAATTACATATCTGCAAAAGATAAAGATGTAATTGTAATAGGCGGAGGGGACACGGGAACTGACTGTGTTGCAACTTCCATGAGGCACGGATGCAATAGCCTCTTTCAGTTTGAAATACTTGGAAAGCCACCGCTGCAGAGAGCGCCTGAAAATCCATGGCCGCAGTGGCCCCGTGTATATGAGCTTAGCTACGGTCAGGAAGAGGCAAAGGCAATATTTGGTGACGACCCGAGGCATTATCAGGTATCTACGGTTAAGTTCGTTGGCGATGATAAAGGTAATGTAAAAGAGCTGCATACGGTTGATATTAAATGGGGCAAGAACGACAAAGGCCATCTGACTATGTTTGATATTCCCGGTACTGAAAAGGTATGGCCTGCACAGCAAGTGTTTTTGGCGCTAGGATTCTTAGGCCCGGAACAGCCGCTCATTGAAGAGCTTAATGTGGATACCGGCCCAAGGTCAAACATAAGGGCAGAGTATGGTAAGTACATGACCAATATTGAGGGAGTATTTGCCGCGGGTGATGCAAGAAGAGGTCAGAGCCTTATAGTCTGGGCAATAAACGAAGGCAGAGAAGCCGCAAGAGAATGCGACCGTTACCTTATGGGCAGCACTGATTTGCCGTAAGAATTAGAAGGCTATCAATCATTTTTCTGATCTACTAATTTTTGTTATATTCCTCAATCCAGCTTTTACATCTATCCAACACTATTTGTTCTATGTTCTTCTTATTTGCTCCTTCCCAATAATATTGAACATCCTTAATATCTAAATCTTCATAAGCCCCATTAAGAAGATAATAATCAAAAATGTTATCCTGAAATTCTGTTGATATAGCTAGATCTGATAATAATTTTAATACATCTCTCATACGCTCGGGATGGTCAATAATTAATAGAACTAGTTCACTTGCATATTCATCCACTGCTTCTGATTCTGAAGGGATTTTAATATTCAGCTCATGTAGTGCTCGTGTTGTATATTCATTGACTTCAAATGAATTTAGAGGCTTATCCAAGCCTGCTAATATTCTCAGGCTTGGGCTGTCGAATCCATTATGTAAAGCTTCCTCTGCCCAGCTAATACAATCTGACGGATCTCCTGAATCAGTGCTAAGAAAAAGTAAAACTTTTCCGATTGGCGGTTTCATTTACTCAAAATCTTTTACCATATTTTCATTTTCTAGAAAATCTAAGCTTGGTACGGAGGGCTTAAGTTCAATTGGAACCAAAGTTTTCGGTAAAGCTCGAAGACCTCTAATATCTAGGTAGTCTTTAACAGCATTCTTATCAATAAGTATATCGCCATTGCCAGCCCAGTGGCGATCACTCCCATTCTTTTTCACGCCGGATATCCAATATTGATCACCAGTCTCGCATTCGTAATAATTGGCGCCAATACCAGTGCCCTTAAGACTCTTGAATGCCATTCCATTAAAATAAATAGTTGCACCTGATTTTGATGAACCTTTATATCCTATCCATGCAGGGCCGTTGTCACTATGTCCAGATTTTAATTCAACATATATTAATTCTTGTTTCATATGATCAATTATTATAATAAAACAACTTCAAAATCACGAGCAACTACAAAGTTACTGCCTAAAAACAAAACCTTATATTTTTGACCGTTCGGCTTACCTTCACTGGTTGAGCTGTATAAAATATTGTATTCTTTTAATACATTATTTACAACTTCTGCTCCTGATGGCGGTCCCTCATACAATAAACCTGATCCTTGTTTTAATATCTTCTCCACTCCATATGATATATTGCAGTAGTTTTTAATTCCTCTCCATCCATTGTAGTGTTCATATATTGCATCCTCAATTTTAGTATCAACAATTTCGTACTCTTTAGATGCACTGGAAATATATAGATTTGTGTAAGAGTATTCATGCTGTTCAAGTAAAGGATGTTTATTGACTATTGAAATACCACGAAATGATCCGGGTTTGATATAGTACTCTTGTTTATCTCTGTATTCTATTTTGAACGTGTACCCAGACTTTGAATCTGTGAATTTAACAAATGTTGATTGTGCTTCATCTATAGTACCAGTTGTATTTTCTCCAAACTCTGAAATAAGCATAAATCACCACACTTCACTACGACAGGCTAAAACTCTTGACCATATCTCAGGTGTGCTGCTTTCCCAAACACCTCCAAGAAGATGCCTGAATTTCGGATTTTGTCTGGCAAGTTTTTCTATATCATCTATAACCTGCTCCCCACACTCGTGAATTAGATCTTCCAGAGGACCTGCCGCTAGTATTGCAATTACTTTATCGGATGGATTTTTTGATAATATATTCAATATAGCTGATAGACAGTCAGCTGCGGATAGTTCTTCAGTTCCAACATGCATAAACTTTTCAACAGCCCACCAATTAGGGTTCTTGGTGGAATGTTTTTTAGACTTATAGTAATTTACATATGCATTGGCTAGTTTATCAATTACAAGTTCTGTCATTATCTGAAAAATTACATCACTCCGCCATAGCCCCACCGTCTATTCTTTTTATTGTACCTACAAATCAAAAGCAAACATTACGGCATTTTTGATTTGTTCTTGTTTTGCATCAGAAAGGTTTGTTATGACTGATCCTATCTTATTTTTAGAAACCGTTTGGATGTGGTCAAAATTTATTGCACAGTCATTTTTAAGGCCATCAGCTTTAGTAAGCAATATTTCTGTTGGTATGTCTCTTATAGTTGATGTGATAGGTGCTATTGTAACTTCATTTAGGTGATCTATAATGGAATTTCGAGTAAGAATTAATACAGGTCTTTTTTTATCTGGTGGTTTGAATTTGTACCACCTTATTTCACCTTTTTTCACTCGTCGCCCCATACCTGCTCATTTTCCCAAATCTCAAATTCATCTTTGCTGATAGGATGATTTTTATAACCCTTAGTATGTTTATCTTCAAGCTTGGAAATATTATATTTCCTTATAGCTTCTCTCAGAGCATTTCTTGTGAATTCGGACCTGGTGGTATCAAGTTTTTTAACCAACTTATCTACTTTATTAACTAAGTCTTCATCAAGAGTCATTTGTACTGTTTTCATGTAAAGCACCTCTAATGTGGATATATATAGCTATTATAATACACATAGGATGCAAAGTCTAGTATATACCTATTCCGCCATAGCCCCGCCGTCCATTGTGAAAACTGAACCAGTGATCCAGGCTGCATCGGGTGAGCAGAGATAGGTTGCAGCTTTTGCAATTTCTTGTGGAGTGCCGTTTCTTCCAAGCGGCTGGAAGTTCTTCCACTGTTTCATTCGTTTTGGAATATCCTTTTTTGGTATACCAAATGTTTAAAAAATCTCTGTTTCGACTACTGCCGGGCATATGCAGTTTACGCATATGCCATCTTCAGCAAGCTCGAGCGCAAGTGTTTTTGTAAAAAGAATCATGGCGGCTTTTGACGAGGAGTAAACCGTGTTTCTTACATTTCTTATCCCTTTTAAACCCGATAGGCTTGCTATATTCATTATTTTACTGTCTTTAGACTTTTTAAGCTCTGGCAGGGCATGTTTTGTAAGGAAATATGTGCCTTTCATATTTATATCCATAACCTTGTCATATTCTTTTTCAGTTACATTACTAATAGGGTTTGGAATATAGACTCCAGCGTTATTAACCAGTATATCAATCCCGCCAAACACTTTTTTAGTTTGAGTAACTATATTCTTGGTATCGCTAACCTTGGACACATCTGCCTGAATGGTTAGGCAAGTGCCCGAATTCTTTTCAATAATCTTTTTAACCTCACCGAGCTTGCTCATTCTTCTTCCGGCTATTGCTATTTTTGCGCCCAATTTTGCAAATTCGGTAGCAATTTCCTTACCAATTCCTGTTCCTGCTCCTGTCACGATCACGACTTTATCCTTGAATTCCATTATGACTCCTTTTTTCAGTTTTTAGATTGATTGAGTAATTATCTAAAATTTTTTGTTTACAGCACTATAATATCACATTAAAATTACATTTGGGATTTTTTGAATCTGCCTCGGTTATCAATCTTTGTAGGTCTTTAAACAATTATACTATTGGAGTGTTGATTTGGATAGTAGTGAAGGTTTATTATGGATGACAGTAATCTCGATTGCGGCTGGAATTATATCGCAAATCGGAGCCGCTTTTTTGGGAATACCAAGCATCGTTCCCTTGCTAATCATGGGCATCATTATAGGCCCCGAGGTTCTGGGCTTTTTAGATCCTCATATGTTTGGTGGTGGTTTTGAAGCAATAATAAAGCTGTGCGTTGCCATTATTCTGTTTGAAGCAGGCCTTAACCTTGATAAAGACGAAATTAAAAGAGACCAAAAAGTAATATTTCGCCTGTTGAGCGCCGGAAGTCTCATCACACTTTTTTTAACCGCAATATTTACTAAATTAATATTAGGACTTACCTGGTCATTATCACTTCTTTTTGGCTCCCTTGTAATTGTTACAGGCCCTACGGTCATACAACCCCTGTTAAGAAGAGTTAAGGTCGGTTCAAAACTAAGGAATATTCTAGAGTCTGAGGGGATTTTTATAGATCCCATTGGTGCTATTATTGCAATTTTTGTCCTGGAGATTGTTCTTGAGGAATCTTCTTCACTGATTTACAGCTTTATGCTTGTGTTCGTAAGACTTGGAATTGGAGCGATTATCGGAATTGTTGGTGGTTACATAATAGGAAGGTTCATACTGCGCTGGTCGATTGAGCTTGAAGAAATAATTGAACTTATGGTACTGGCAGCGGCGCTTTCTGTTTATGCAATCTCTGAATCTGTGCTACACGAATCGGGTCTTATGGCAGCCGTAGCCTGTGGTGCAGTGCTCGGGCACATGGAAATTCCAGAAGAGGAACCGCTTAAGAAATTTAAGGGTAAGCTGTCAATTTTTGTAATATCATTTCTTTTTATACTGCTTGCTGCAAGTCTCAAATTTGAGTACATAACGTCTCTTGGTATTGGCGGGCTTCTTGTAGTATTTTCAATCATATTTGTTGTAAGACCGGTACAGATATTTTTGGTAACATGGGGTTCGAGCCTTAATCTTAGAGAAAAAGCATTTTTATCTTACATATCTCCCCGAGGGATTGTTGCAGCATCTATAACATCGATTTTTGCTATAGAGCTTAATAAGAGGGGGCTTGTTGGCGGTGACATTATTCAGGGCCTTGTGTTTCTAACTATAGGTATATCGGTACTTCTACAGGGCGTTACTGCAAACAAGATTGCAGGACTTCTTAATCTCATTGTTGAAAAAAAGAAAGTCATTATTGTTGGAGCCAATTCATTTGGAAGAATGATTGGGAAAATTTTAAAACAGCATGGCAAGGAAGTTGGCTTTATTGATACTAACGAAAGCCATGCGAAAATTGCAGAAATGGAGGGGTTTGAGGTCATCGAAGGAAGCAGCCTGGATGTTGATAACTTGGAAAAAATTGGAATTGCTGAAACAGGCACACTTCTTTCGCTCACAACAAGTAATAAAGTAAACACACTTGTGTGCAGACTTGCCAAGGTTGATTATGGGCTTAAAAATGTGTTCCCACTACTAAATCAGTTTAAGGCTATTGCGACTAAGGAAACTGTTGCAAAGCTTGGACTTGATGCGGCATTTTGCAAACCTCTGAATTTAGAAGACCTTATATCGGTTACGGCAAATTTAAGATATATACTGAACAAGGTTGAAATTGATGAATCAATCTCAGGGAAAAAAGTTGAAGAGCTTGATCTTCCCGATAACATTATCCCGATTATATTGCTGAAAGGAAAGGATAAGGTTCCTCACCTGTGCAGAACTAATCTAATTATAAATAAAGGTGATGAGCTTGTGGTATATGTCTACGGAAGCATGGATTATGACCTTGCAGAATTCGGGTTTTTTAATAAAGAGGTTATGAAACTATATTTTTAGGTATAAACAGGACAAAAATAGTGAAAAAATTTGAAAAATCGATTGAAGAGCTCAAAGATATAATTGATAAACTCGAATCCGGAAACATCCCGCTTGAAGACTCCTTGTCGCTTTTTGAAAAAGGAGTAAAGATTCTAAATTCGGCCAATAAGAAACTTTCCCAAATGGAAAAGAAAGTTGAGATTTTAATCAAAGACTCAGACGGCAAAATCAAAAGAGAAGATTTTGATACGAGCGAATAATCACAATGTCATTTGATCTCACTTCTTATCTCACTTCAAAAAAAGAATTAATCGATAAGGAACTGCTTGCATTTGTAAACGGTCTAAACGCAGACTTTGCAACACTCAAAGAATCCATCTTGTATAGCATAAATGCCGGAGGCAAGAGGCTAAGACCCATAATCTGTCTGGCTTCCTGTGAAGCATTGGTTCAAGATTCTTCGAAAGCCGTCCCGGTCGCATGTGCGCTTGAAATGATTCACACATACTCTCTCATACATGATGACCTTCCGTGCATGGATGATGATTCCTTTAGGAGAGGAAAACCCACAAACCACAAGGTGTTTGGAGAGTCCACCGCGGTACTCGCAGGTGATGCACTTCTTACTGATGCCTTTCATTTGCTGTCAAAAAGTATTATTGAATCAGATGTATCTGCAGATACAGGACTTAAAATCATTGAGGATATTAGCAGAGCTGCAGGCTCGGAGGGGATGATCGGCGGGCAGGCGCTGGATTTATATCTGGAGGGAAAAGAGGATATATCTTTAGAAATAGTTGAGAAGATGCATGGACTAAAAACCGGGGCGTTACTAGGATGCTCAGTAATAGTAGGAGCAAGGATAGGCGGGGCTGACGAAGAACAATTGGAGTCTTTTAGTAAAATAGGAAACTGTATGGGGCTTGCATATCAAATAATAGATGATGTACTGGACATAGAAGGTGGGGATGATCTGGGTAAAGACACAGGTGTTGATATTAAAAAAAATAAAGTGACCTATCCTTCGGTGATAGGTATAGAAAATGTAAGGGAAAAGGTCGAGCAATTACTGAGCACAGCACTATCTGAGCTTGATAAATTTGGAAGCTCCGCTCAGCCGCTTATATCAATCACAAAATATCTTGGCAGCAGAAAAAACTAAGAAAAAAGATAGAATAGATGTTGTTCTTCATGAAAGGGGTTTTGTAGAAAGCAGAAATGCTGCAAAGTCGCTTCTAATGTCCGGCTCTGTATTTGTAGACGGCCAAAAGATAGATAAAGCAGGAAAAATTATCAGCCTTGATTCGGAAATTACCATAAAAGATGCCCGCCCAAAATATGCAGGCAGGGGAGGGCTAAAGCTTGAAAAAGCTCTAATCGAATTTCATGTTGATGTTAGAGATAAAGTTTGTCTCGATATTGGTTCATCCACAGGTGGATTTACCGACTGCCTATTGCAACACGGAGCTTTGAGGGTTCATGCTATAGATGTAGGCTACGGACAGCTTGACTGGAAACTAAGAAATGATCCAAGGGTAATATTAAAAGAGCGGTTAAATGCCAGGTATCTAAAACAAGAAGATATTGGTGAACCTGTGGATTTAATTACAATAGACGTATCTTTCATCTCCATAACCAAGGTCATAGAACCTGCTCTCTCGATATTAAAAAGTGGGGGGGCGTTGATTGGTCTCATCAAACCTCAGTTTGAAGTGGGCAAAGGTGAAGTGGGAAAGGGTGGCATAGTCCGCGATAAGGAAAAACACCGTGCCGTAGTAAATAAAGTCGAGAATTATTTAAAAGATATGGGACTGCAGGATATAAAAACTATTGATTCACCAATCCTGGGAGCAGAGGGGAATAAAGAGTTTTTGGTTTACGCAACCAAGCCTGAATAATATGCATCAGCTTTTAACATTTCCCCAATCGGCTAAGAACCTTTCAAGCCCAATATCTGTGAGCGGGTGTTTAAAAAGCTGTTTGAAAACCTTGTAGGGCAGTGTAGCCACATGAGCTCCTGCTTTTGCAGATTCTACCATATGATCCGGGTGCCTTACGCTTGCCACAAGAACCTTGGTTTTGAAATCGTAGTTATCATAAATCTTTACAATGTCCCTTATAAGCTGCATTCCTGATTCTGAAATATCATCCAGCCTTCCTACAAATGGGCTTATGTATGCTGCACCTGCCTTGGCTGCAATTAGAGCCTGCATTGGAGAGAAGCAGAGGGTAACATTTACATTTACTCCGTCATCAGAAAGAATTTTTGTAGCTTTTATCCCGTCTTCAGTAAGGGGCATTTTTACAACTATCCTGTCGTCAACCTCGGCTAGTTCTTTTCCCTCGGAGATCATTCTTTCTACATCGGTGCTGAGCACTTCGGCGCTCACTGGGCCGTCCACTATCTCGCATATTTCTTTTACAAGTTCTTTGAACCCCTTTTGTTCTCCTTCTTTAGAGACAAGTGAAGGATTAGTAGTAACCCCGTCCAGAATGCCGTAACTTGCACAGTCTCTTATTTCGTCTAGGTTTGCAGTGTCTAAGAAAAATTCCATTTATGACCTCCGGGGTGTTTAAGAATTATAAAAAATAAAATATATATAATCCCTGAGATTTTACAAAATAGTAAGGTAGTAATAAGTTTATATCTTGAAAGTAAAAGAAGGTAAACCGAAATTACTCCGGTTTACCCATAGACTATTTTTATTGATTAAATTTTAGAGTAGGATCACCAAGCGTCTGCCAGTTTATAACAACATCCCTAAACTCTGTACCCAAGATTTGTTTAGTTTCTTTTACAGCCTGTCCCAGGGTTTTATTTTCATAAAACATTTTGTCTATAATGCCATCCCCAAGTTTTTCATTATCTGCAAGAGTACTGAGTGATATAGCCCCGGTAACTACCACAGCTCCCTTGTCTCCTGCTGCCATAAGCTGATGGCTTAAAGAGTTTAGCGTAGGAATAACGTGATATGTGGTGTAGCATGCAAGAGGCATAATAAATGTGGGCTTCCCTGCGTTTGTAAGATTCTGCGCAATAGTTGGTGTCATAAGCCCGTTAAATGTCCACATTGTAGGCGCTCCATGTCCAGCAAATATTGTAAGGCTTGTTCCGTTATTTATTCTTGATATCATAGTATCTCTAGTCTGTGCTATAGCTCCGCTTATAGTAAGATCCGGATCGGCATCCAAAAAGTCATCCACATATACTTTAACAATATCAACTGGTTCAAATGGAAGCCTATTAGCTGTCCTGTCTGTTTGATTCTTAAAAGGTTCTTTGGAAGGATCGGTATGTTCAGCTACCAATAATGCTGAAGAGGTAGAGGTAGAGCTAAAAGTCGAGGTCTTGTTAATAATAGCACCAAGGTAATCAATGCTCCTTACAGGCCACCTGCCTATCGAAAGATCCTGTATCTCATCCCCATCAAGATCAGCGATTAATGAGTCTGTAGGAGTATAGAATATAAGCTCATTTGTAAGCTCATACATTGTGGGTATAAAACTTATAACCCCAGAGCTTGTGTTGTTGTGGTAATCATAACTATCCCCACCCACAAAAAGCAGATGATCAAAACCTATTGAAGGAGCAGCCTCTTTGAGATAGTTGCGTATGCTAAACGGTGTAGCCATACCAGAGCCGTGATCATCATATATATCAAGCAGATCAACTACCTTCACTGCATAACCCTCAGACTCCTTCTGCGATACATAACCATCAAGCTCTGCTCCTATAAAAGCCGGATGTGCAATAATAAGATAATCGGCAAACCCCGATAGTATATCAGTATTTGACCTTGCAAGAGATACAAGCGTGTTGTTTATCTTGTTTTCTGCAGATACCCAGTACTTAACAGCAGATGTACTATTGTTTTGTACCCCGGGTATTGATACATCAAACACTCCTGCATTTGCAGCAGTTTCAGCTTTTAGTATATAAAGATCAATTCCGTCATAAGCATAAGAAACAACGCTGTCCGTGCTAAGCCCCGTAACTACAAAATCAGACTGTACTGTCTCTTCAAAAAGCAGTTTATCGGCTACCGCTGTATATGGTCTTTCATAACTAAGCTCAATATAGTTTAAAAGCACTATATCAAACGGAAATCCCGTATCTCCAACAGCCTCTACGGTTACAATATTTGAACCCGGTAATATGATGTTCCCTGCAAGGGGTATCTCTATTAACCAGTCCACAAAACCGTTATTAAAGAAATCACCTACTTGATGTCCATTTATATATATTTTTACATGATGATCGGGATCAACACCTGGAGCATCTATCCCGCCTGCAAGACTCACTGTAAGCACGGCAGGATCTGTAGTAAGGGCATCAGACTCCGTAACTACCTCAAAATCAGCAGATACGGGGCTGCCTCTTGAAAAGATTCTTCTTTCATACCATGGGTCATTCTCTGAGGCCATGGTAAAGCTGTAGATTAGGTTATGGTGTCTAAGTGTAGTCTCTGTATAAGAACTATCCGAACCACTAGGTTTAGAGTTAACTAATTTGCTGTTAACAGCAAGAGTTCTGTCTATTTTTATTTGATAAGTATTTTCTTTAAGATAAAGAGAATCACCGTCTTGAGGGAGCTCTCCATAGAAGTCAATATAACCGCCCGTGCTAAACTTCTTCCCATTAGCGCTTCCTGATTCAATGTATCTGGAAATACCTGCGCCTTTATATATAACTGCAATATCTGTTGGGTTTATTCCGGTATAATCACATCCTGCAGACTGAAGCTGGGTAAATGTTACCCTGTTAATACCTCTTGAGCCTACGGTTACATTGCATACAGAGTCTGGAGATGAATTGTTGCCGCCTCCAGCACTACTGCTGTTTGCAAGGGTAGTGGTAAATTTACCTTTGTTAACTGCTCTAAGGCTGTTATCCCTTAGCACAAGGTTTTTGGATTCGAGTTGTTTATCAATACCCGATCTTATGGCTCTCCAGTCGATTTGTTGATCTACTGGAGCGCTTCCGTATTTCTCACCCAGTTTAAACGGGCCGTGGAATTCTTCTTTGCCCTTTATATCAATACTGCTGAGGCCAAGGAGCATAAATTCATCTTTAATATCACCTGCTGGGATAAGCTGCTGATAGTACTGGGGGATAAGAGAATCTGTGAGGTGGCTTGGGATAATATCGTCGTTTAGGTAGTGTTTTTTACCATTAATAACAACCCAGAGGTTAAACCCTGCATTATGGGTTTCAGTACCCGTAACCCAGTCAAACTTAAGGGAGTTATCTACGTAATATGCCTCAAACGAATACAATGAAACGGGATTGTTCTCTTGTGCCGTAAAGCCAAAATCCATATTATAGTCATTTACGCCTGCACCTGATGTGCTAAGAGGAATTGCAATGAAGTCTGTGAGTGATCCTCCGTTATTAAGAAGTCGGGTTGCATCCGAATCTCTTTGTTCTTCGTCAGTGTCCGGGAATGTAACAATAAAGTTATTAGTGCTAATACCTGACTGTGAAGGATCGATGGTTATAAGATAATTTGTGTTAAGCGTAACGGCGGCATTTGGATCATCATCACCATTGCCGTTTATACCGTCCGGGCCGTTTTGCAGAACTGCATCCGTTATAAGATAATTACCGCTGCCATCGGTTGTAGTAGTACCTATCAACACTTCATAACCATTGTTAGGTATGCCGTCGGGATCGGAGTAAATCTGAATTATTATACTTCCAAGACCTGTCTCACCCGGATCCTGCACCCAGTCTGCATCCGTATCATTCCATACCCTGTTGCCAAGAACAATAGGAGCAGGGCTGCATAGCGCTTCCAGATCACCAAGACCTCCGGCTTTTCCGGTTCCCGGGGCTCCCGCTATTATCTCATAGCTTCTGTGCGTATGATCTGCTTTTGATCCGGTTGTTTGTACCCAGTCTATTCCGCTTGAAAATGCGGTATTCACAGGATCCATAACAGTGTAAGCCGGGGTTGCTGTCCCAAGTACAAGCGCAAGACCGGCCATTGATGTTTCTTCGTGGAGAAACTCAGTGTCGAAGAAAAAGTCGCCTGCAAAGAAAATTCATTGCTTGTAGGTGGAAATGCCGTATCTGATGTGCCGTCTGCAGGTACAGATGGCTGGTTCCATCCACTTCCATTGGATGTTGCAAGGAGTATATCACCTTCACCATCACCCGAAAAAATGGTACCTCCTCCCGGAGGATTAGTTGCAAGCTCAGCAAAACCCGTTTGGTCACCAAATCGGTCCCTAAGTCCAATTATAAGATCTCCTTCTTCTGTTAATTCTAAGTCTGTTAACATAGGTTGTGGAAGTCCTATCTCTCTGGTTCCATCGCCAAATAATACATTCCAAGAGAATCCGCCCCAGTTTGCAACCCATGGTTCCCAATCTGCAGGACCAAAGCAGGTTGTAATTGAAGCAATGCCAAAGCCGCACCCTCTGTCATAATTAAGTGGAAAGAGCAGTAGTGGAGATGTGTTAAATGATCCAGTGCCGCTTGTGTTTCCCGGGTTAAACTCAAATACTACGCCGTAGAGGCTTGATACAAGTCCGTTGCTCTCTGCGCTGCATACTCCTCCAAGGAGTACCCTTCCGTCATGAACTTCAAGCGCAAAAGGTCTGAAGTCAGAAGCGCTTGCATTTACAGGAGCGCCTGCACATACATCATCAAGCGCTGTGGTCGGATGAGTAAATATAGCTCCTGGTACTGTGGGAGTCGTAGGGTCTGTACCAAGGGGTATTTCAATTAAATCTTTTGTGTTCAGATTAACAGTCCAGAGTGTAAGGTCGTCCTCTGAGATGTCCATATCTCCAAGAGCTCTTTTCCCCACAGCATCAAAAGATGCGCTGTCTACTGAAAAATTTGTACCTCCTGGGTGAGGGTTAGTACCGCAGTTTACTGAAAATGTGGAGTTTAGGTCTACAAAAAGAGCAGGTGCTATACCCGCATCTCCGTCACCATCCTGATTGTCTCCGGGGTTTTCCAGCTCATATATGGCACATGTGCCGTTAGGGCCGTATCCCGTGTGTCTTTTCTGGAATGCTCCTGCAAAAAGTGTGTCTGATGACCGCTGGTAAGCAAGTCCCCATGTAGTACCGATCTGCTCGGCTTCTGCCTCGTGATTAGGAGGAGTTATATCTCCTGATGAATTAAATGGGAAAGATACCAATACATCCTGATCCTGGTTTGGCCCTATGAGGTTGTCTCCGTCAACGTAACAGTTTGTAACCATTGTGGGATTAGACTCGCAGAACTGTGCTGGATTATTAAATGCTGCGTTTGCGCATGCTCCGCTTGTTATATCAAAAAATTGCACATTTGTAGCCCCCGGGGCGCCGTCTTCAAGAAAATCAAGTGCGCCGCCAGCTGGAAGAGAAAACTCAATTCTTACGTTTCCGGTAAGCCCTGCACCGGCTGCTATGATGTATGAGCCGTCACTGCCTGTTGTTGTGGAGGCAGTAGTCCCGTTTTCGTCTGTTGCAAATACTTCTATGCCCGATATTCCCGGCTCGTTTGTATCCTGAGAGCCGTTTGCATTGTAATCCCTGAAAGCTGTTCCTGTAACTTCTCCGGGGTTCTTTACTGAAGTTCCATCAAAAACAAGCCTGGCGCTGTTAAAAGTACCACCGTTACCTGCAAACGTATCACATATACGCATTTCCCATATGCCGTTAGCATTTTGACCGTTAAATACATTTAGGGTGCTGCTTGGTGCGGCAGTTCTGTCACCGTCATAAATGGGTACAGCGGTATTGTCACCGTTACCATCGTTTATGGGGTTGCCTGATGCACTATCTAAAAGCAGATCGTAGTTGTTGTTACCGTCTCCACCATTAGAACTAATAATTCTAACCGTGGTTCCCATAGGGGACTCAAGATCTACAATAATATCGCCCCTAAAAGTGTGATTAGCATTGAAACCCACATTGAGATCATTAATAGTAAAATTATCGGTAACCGAGAAGTTTCGGATTAATGGAGAACCGCATGATGCTGCTACTTCATTTAAAGTGCCGGGTGTTGCATTGTCATAAGTAAAAATTGCTGCTATAGAAAAATTAGCGGTTAATAAAAGAATAATTAGCGAGATAAGAAGCCTGCTCGTTCTATTTTGAAAAATATAATCCACAGTTTAATCTCTTAATAATAATTAGATTTATCAATTATTATTTCCCCTCTACCTGTATTGTGTACTCTCGAATATTGAAAGAGTATTAGATGAGTACTGCAATATTTATGCCGTTAATAATTATTCGAAACTGCTTTGTATATTTGAGTTAATATCATCATTGGAGCTTATTGCTGCTTTGGTATTAAGTATCGCCGGTAATAGTCAATGTGGTACTTGGTTTCAGTGTAAATCAAATATATGGTATCAGGTTCATAAACACAATAAATTAATAGTATGAAGTGATGATATTTAATAAACCAGTTTAAGGTAATACAACAAGGGGCATGACATATTGTGCTTTATAAAGCTATAATTGTGGCAGAAATTGTCACTTTGTTTATTGCTTTTTGATAATTTGGTTTAAGATATTATTAAGGATAACTTTACGGTGAGGATAGACCATATTATTTAGGGACACGGCATTTGCAAGATCGGTGGAAAATCTTATATGATCTTTATTCAGAGATCCATCAAAAAGTCTTGATGCAACTGTATTTGATATAATAGTAAGGGCTTTTTCGGTAGAATTTAGTTCTTTAATATAAATAGAATTTCTTCTATTATCTTTTTTTAAGTGGTAAATAGCTGATATCTCCAATTTTTGTGAAGATTTTACCGGGTACTGCTTCTCATCGGGCAATTTTAGCTGGGGGAAATGAGGCATTATATAAGCAATGTTATTCTCCATCTTAACTGGAGCTATATCGTCGGCTAATCTAATAATTTTACCCTCCGAATAATTTTTCAAATACTCAGCCAGTGTGGATTTGCCTGCACCGGATCTGCCTATAAACAAAAGAGCCTTGTTTTTATACTTAACTGCACTTGCATGAAAGCAAAATATTCCATCTAATGCGAGACAAAGAATAAGAGCAGGACCCAGCAGGGCTTCTATAAGCAATGAAATATCAGCCGTATCTGTTTGTAGTAGATATATTATTTTGTTTTCACTGCTATAGTCAATTATGAGTGTTGCTATATCTTTTATAAAAAGCTTATACTGAGATTTTCTGGAATAAAGCCGGACTTCTCTTATCTTGTCAGCAATGAAACCGGGGCCATTATAAACAAGATCAAAATCACCTGTTTGTTTTATGGGTGAGGATGAGTCAATATTATTTAAGGTTTTGCCTTTATGAAAAGCAGTAAGCTCCCTTATTCCCGTATCGGAATATAAACTAGTTCCACATATTCTATAATTGTAAAAATATTTTGAGGATTTCTTACTGGATATATAAAAATACAATATTTCTGATTGCTGGCTTATGGTCCGGGAGGAAGCTCAACACCAGGATTTCCAGAGTCACCACCGCCGGGGGAACCACCAAGGGTTATATCCTTAAGCTTGCCGTAATTTTTTAATTCAGGCTTTTTATAAAGCTTTTTGTTTGAATTGGCAGATTCAGAAGCTGCTACTTTAGTCTCGGTTATTCCTTTCTTCACATCATCCATAGTGCATACCTGTTTAATATTTCTAAATTATATATGTTTTTTATTAAAAGTGAAGCATAGAAATAAAAAATTAAGGAGCTCGCATAGAACAGAGCTATAAGTAATGCAGAATCTCCTTTATTTTATTAACTAAATCTACATTTCTGTTATTAAATCTAAATTCCATCTCTTTTAGATACAAAACAAAGTGTTTTCTGTCAATTCCATTGT
>JBFFSH010000056.1:0-16606 GCA_041572575.1 Thermodesulfobacteriota bacterium | reverse complement strand
GCATCAAAGCTGTATGCGTCTTTCATGATGAACTCTCTTGCGCGCATGACTCCAAAACGTGGACGTATCTCGTCACGAAACTTGGTCTGAATCTGATACAGGTTTACAGGCAACTGCTTGTAAGACTTTACTTCTCTTCTAACAACATCGGTAATAATCTCTTCATGAGTAGGCCCAATGCAAAACTCCCTCTCTGCACGGTCTGTAAACCTTAGCAATTCTTTACCATAGACATCCCATCTGCCGCTCTCTTTCCAGTGTTCTGCGGGAAGTACCGCCGGCATTAGAAGTTCAATAGCCCCAGCCCTGTTCATCTCCTCACGCACTATCTCTTCAAATTTTCTTATCGAGCGTAGCCCAAGTGGGAGGTAGTCATATATACCCGCTGCAACTTTCCTGAGCATCCCTGCCCTTACCATAAGTTGGTGACTTACAACCTCTGCATCAGCAGGTGTTTCTTTAAGAGTTGGTAAAAAATATTGTGAATATCTCATGACTTAAGGGGTATAACTTACTGATTTTGAGTTTAAATGCAATATAAATCTTACAATATACAATACATCACTCAATTTAGATTGAAACTGTTTATCCACAGATTGAACAGAAATATGGCTTGAAAGCAGTGATTGATAAATGTATAATACCAACATACATTATTGAGGGATATATTATGAAAGCATCAATAGTTGATCTTAGATACAAGATGAAAGAAGTAATCAAAGCACTGGACAGAAAAGAAACTGTTACAATCTTATATCATGGTAAAAAAAAGGGGTTGATTATACCCATCCACAGTAAAGACAAAAAAGATATTACCAAACACCCATTTTTTGGCATGAATAAAGCAGATAAGAAATCTATTGGTAAGACTATGAAAGAACTAAGGGAATCTAGAATAGATGTTGTTTGATACTGATATATTAATTTGGGTCCAAAGGGGAAACAATAAAGCTGCAAAACTAATTAATGATTCCGTTGAAAGATTCCTGTCCATCCAATCCTATATGGAACTTATTCAGTGTGCTAAAAACAAAGCACAAATAAATTACTCTAAAGATTTCCTTTATACATATGATTTCCAGGTACTTCCCCTCACAGAAAATATTGGTCATCGAGCATCCATATATACTGAGGAATATACACTATCTTCAGGTTTGCGTGCAGCAGATGCAATAATAGCTGCGACAGCTACAGAGAATAATATGGTTCTTGCTACAAGCAACGCAAAACATTTCAAACCTATAAAAGACTTAAAATTAAAGATATTTAAACCTTAATAAAAATTATCAAAACAATTCCATTTGTTTGTTTCCTGTATTAATAAAATGATCAGTAGATAAGTTTATAGAGTTATTATCTATTCCGTTTTTCCTACAAGCTATCTCAAATATTTTAGCCGCTTGATCTGCAAAAACTCCCTCTCCTCTCTGCCTTTTGAAAAACTCCGAAGAATATAGTTTACCATCTCTAACTGAATTAACCTTGTTGAGTACTTTGTTCTTTCTGTCTGGATAGTACTGCTCAAGCCAGGTAGAAAAAATGTCTTTGACTCCAAACGGAAGCCTGAGCATTACATAGGCTGCATAGGATGCACCTGCATCTACAGATTTCTCTATAATCTTTGGCATCTCATGATCTGTTAGTCCCGGAATAACCGGTGCGATCAAAACCCCTACAGGAATTCCGCTATCTGCAAGCTCGCTGATTGCTTCTAATCTCAGTTTAGGCTGGGAGGTTCGTGGCTCCATTAACCTTGCAAGCTCAGGCTCAAGGGTCGTTATTTAAATAGTCACAGCAGCAGCATTAATTTTTGCCATTTCTTTAAGAATGTCCTTATCTCTTGTAACCATTTTATTCTTGGTAACAATCCCAACAGGATTCTTAAATTCGTTGAGGACCTCTAAACATGAACGAGTAAGTTCGAAGTGCTTCTCGCATGGCTGATAACAATCGGTTACCCCGCTTATTGCTATAGTTTGAGGCTTCCACATTTTTGATGACAGCTCTTTTTTAAGAAGCTCAGGTGCATTTTCTTTTACAAATATTTTGGTTTCAAAATCAAGCCCTGCAGATAGTCCCAGATGCTCATGGTTTGGCCTTGCATAGCAATACGCACACCCGTGCTCGCAGCCCCTGTATGGATTGATGCTCGCATCAAAATTGATATCTGGGCTGGAATTATAAGTAATTATGGACTTTGATGTATCCCTAAAGAATTCAGTCTTTGGTTTCTGCTCATCTTTATAAAACTCTTCATCCGGAACAAAATCAATTTTATCAAATCTGTTAACAGGATTATCAGATGTTCCCCGACCCTTTATTTTTTGTTTATATGAACTCATAAATATATGCACTAAATTCTTCAGCCCAGTTAGCTGAATGTCAATATCAAAATAATAAAGAGGGATTTTTGATCTATATCGGCAAGGAGTCAGATGCCCCTGCGATCCAAGAATTAAAAAAGTTTAATCTTAATTGACATTTTGTTATAATATATATGTGGAAAGAAAGTATATTTTCTTTAAAACAAGCAGGGGATTTTGGGCACCATTCTTTCTTTTTGGTTGTTTCTAATTCCTTTCATAATTTTAGTCTGGATTTTTGATTTGTCAGTAGTAGGAAGAATAATGTTATCACTCATATTCGCACTACTTATAAGTCATCTTGCTTTTGAAATAGACAAGAAGAAAAGTTCGGAGAAATAAATCTAAATCACTGCACAACCCTAAAGGTCTCTAACTCTTTTGCCAGTTCATCTACAATCTGATCTTCTTTAAAAGAGCGGATGAGTTTTCCGTCTTTATACATCATGCCCTTCCCTCTTCCGCCTGCAATTCCTATATCGGCATCAGAGGCTTCGCCTGGGCCGTTTACTACACATCCTAGAACCGCAACTTTTATTGGTCTTGGAAGTTCGATATGTTCGATCTTTTTCTCAATATCAGCGACAAGTTTCATGAGATCAATTTCCAGCCTTCCGCACCCTGGGCACGAAATAAGCTCAATCCCATGCTTTCTATGACCAAGAGATTTTAAGATATCTATACCTACAACTATCTCATCCACAGGATCACCCGTAAGTGATACTCTTATGGTATCACCAATACCCTGAGCAAGCAGGCTGCCTATGCCGACCGAAGATTTTATAGTACCCATTTTAATTGTTCCCGCTTCAGTAACACCAAGATGAAGCGGATAATCGGTTTTTTCTGCAATCAACTTATAAGCCTCTATCATCCTCATAACATCGGTTGATTTAACAGAAATTTTGGTATCATAAAAGTCCATATCCTCTAAAATCCGGATGTGCCTCATTGCACTCTCTGCTAAAGCCTCGGGAGTGGGACTTCCGTGTTTTTTAAGTATATCTTTTTCGAGCGAGCCGGAATTTACGCCAATTCTAATTGGAATTTTTCTCTCTTTTACAGCATCTACTACGGCTTTTATTCTCTTTTTTGATCCTATATTACCTGGATTTATTCTCATTCCGTCTACACCCTGAGCAATTGCCTCAAGTGCCAGCTTGTAATCAAAATGAATGTCTGATACAAGCGGGATATTGGTCTGATTCTTTATCTCGCCAAGGGCCCTTGCTGCTTCCATATCGGGTACAGCAAGCCTCACAATATCACACCCGGCGTTTTCCAGCCGGCTTATCTGCTCCACAGTGGCGTCAATGTCCCTAGTATCGGTCTTTGTCATAGACTGCACCGAAACCGGAGCTCCACCACCGATTTTTACATTTCCTAAACTGAACTGCCTGGTTACTCTTCTCATTTTTCGCTACTAGGTTAGTTTAAATAACATGTAGTGTCAAGATGGCAAATAGTACTATATATTGTAGGCATTAAGATTGACACATGCAATTAAAATGGTTTAATTTTTAAAGCTTATATCCGGAAAAACTAATCTTTTCTTTTTATAACACATCTAAATTAAAGATATCTTAACAGTTTGTTGATATAATATAAATACAATCAGAAAATCGGAGGCAGTATTATGGGAATGAAAAAAATAATATCCATACAGCAGGATAAACCCGCAAGCGACGGACCGCAGGAAGTGTCGTTTAAAAAGTTTGAGAAGAAAGAACCTGTTGATGAACACATTGAAATCACCGAAGAAATGGTCTATGAATCACTAAAAGGCGTAAACGATCCCGAGCTGCCTGTAAATATTGTAGAGCTGGGGCTTATTTATGATACACAAATCTCAGGCAGAGACGTGAAGCTTAAGATGACTCTAACCACCCCGGGTTGCGGTATGGGAGCAATGATTGCCAATCAGGCAGAGATGGCAATTAAGAATATCGGAGCAAGAAACGTTATGATTGAAATCGTTTGGGATCCACCATGGAACCCGGATATGATGACAGACGAAGCTAAACAAAGGCTTGGTGTTGCGTAATATAGATGAGCCTTAATTCCGATAGTATAAAAAGTGCATTAAAAACCGTAAAATATCCGGGCTATACCCGCGATATTGTCTCATTTGGAATCGTAAAGAACATAGAAGTAGTAGATTCTAATGTAAAGATTTCTCTTGTTCTGCCAAAACCCGATCCTGAGCTTGAAGAGCAGATTAAACAGGCTGTAAAAAAGACTGTGCTGGAACTTCCAGGAGTAAATGGTCTGGAAATAAACTCTGGGGCAAGACCTCCCAAAGATGCACCAGCAAAACCTACAGCTGAAGAACCAAAAGAGAACAAGCTATCAAACATCAAGTATTTTATTGCAGTAGCAAGCGGAAAAGGCGGGGTTGGCAAATCCACAGTTGCAGTAAACCTTGCTCTTGCAGCATCAAAACTCAGAAAAAACGTGGGTCTTATGGACGCTGATATATGGGGACCCAGTTTGCCTATCATGATGGGCACAAAAGATAAACCCACCACTACCGATAAGAAAAAACTAAATCCGATAGAGAAATACGGCATAAACCTAATGTCTATAGGGTTTTTAATAAGCGAAGACGACACCGTAATCTGGCGAGGCCCTATGGTTCATAGCGCCATAAAGCAGTTTTTAGAGGATGTGGACTGGAAAGATACTGAATATTTATTCATAGACCTTCCGCCGGGAACCGGGGACTCACAGCTCTCACTTATACAAAGCGCACCTATTACAGGAGGGGTAATTATAACAACTCCACAGGACGTAGCGCTTTTGGATGTAAAACGCGGAGTTCAGATGTTCAGGAAATTAAATGTTCCGGTGCTTGGGATAGTTGAAAACATGAGTCATTTAAACTGCCCACACTGCTCTGGAGAAATTGATGTTTTCAGCAGAGGCGGAGGGTTCAAGATGGCAGAGAAGTTTGATATACCTTTTCTTGGAGAAATCCCCATCGATCCTGAGATTAGAAAAGGCGGAGACTATGGAAATCCTATTGTCCTGTCACAACCTGAAAGTGAAGTATCCAAATCATTTACCAATATAGCAGAACAAATCCTTAAAATAATAGAGAAGGACTGATTTTTTTCAGCATGTTGTGTCCTTGAATATTTTAGTTTTATGATTATTGTAATTTAATATAATTTACAGGTTTAAAACATGAAAGGCGGAAAGGACTATTACAATATTTTAGGAGTGTCCAAAAGTGCTTCGGCAGATGAAATAAAGAAAGCATTTAGGAATCTTGCAAGAAGATATCATCCGGATATTAACCCCGGTGATAAAAAATCCGAAGAAAAATTTAAAGACATTCAGCAGGCTTATGAGATTTTATCAAATCCTGAAAAAAAGAAGTCTTATGATATGTTTGGCGAAGCAGGTTTTCAGGGGGGGGCGCGTCCCGGCGGATACCAGACTCATTACTCGGGCAATTTCGGAGATTTAGGTGAAAACATAAACTTTGGCGGAGCCTCGGGATTTTCCAGTTTTGAAGATATATTCGGCGAGATATTTGGTACGAGAGGCGGCGGCAGACAGCATAGCCAAACCAGAAGACCTACAAAGGGAAGAGATGTAGAACATCAAATAGAGATTGATTTTAATACAGCAATCAAAGGTGGTACAAGAGACATAAAGATTGCTAGAGAATCAAACGGCAAAGACTATTCCACCGAAACTATCTCTGTAAAGATTCCATCAGGCGTTGATAATGGTTCAAAGATTCGTGTAGCGGGAAAAGGGGAGCCTGGAAGAAACAGCGGTAGTCGAGGTGACTTGTACTTAAGAGTGAAAGTAGCCCCACACCCAATATTTAAGAGAAATAAGAACGATATATTTTTAGATTTACCAGTTACTATTTTTGAAGCAGCTCTCGGCGCTGAGGTTAGTGTTCCCACGGTAGATTCCACAGCTACTCTTAAAATACCTGCAGGGGTTCAAAATGGCACAAAAATGAGGCTTAAAGGCAAAGGAGTGCTTAACCCCAAGACAAGAGAGCGCGGGGACCAGTATATAAATATAGTAGTGTCCATGCCTGATATGATGACTCAAACCGACAAAAAGAAATTTGAAGAACTTTCAGAATCCATAAAATATAATCCAAGAATAAACATCGAAAGATACACAGATTAATAGAGACAAATTTTGGAGGAATAAATGGCAGATCAAACAATTAACCAGTCAAAAATAGATTTTTCTAATTTCGTACTTTCACTCAACACTTCTGCGCTAATTCATCTTGGTGATATACCGGACCCTCAAACACGTGAGAGAATATATGATATACAATCAGCGAAGCAAACAATTGATATACTCGAACTGCTAAAGACCAAGACCGATGGAAACCTGGACACTGAGGAATTTAAACTGCTCGATGATGTTATATATGATCTGAGAATGAAGTATGTAAAAATAAGTCAGACTGATAAATAAGAGGGCTAATTCTTCATAATTATTTTTTCACTGTTTGATAAAATTTCCAGCACTTTTTTCCTTCCAACCAAGTCCTCAAGAACTTCTAACCCCGAGACCATATCCGGCGGTCTGGATATAGCGGAATGCCCATCTGAAGCAACACTGAAAATTGCGTCCATCCTTGCAAACTCAGTGCTGCAGCGTTTTGCACCATCGCCCCAGTCTCCACACAGACTTCCTGTAGTAATCTGAGTCAGGGCTCCCCTTTCAAGGAGGTCTAAAATTCTCTTAGGATTTGAGTGCAGTTCCTTATTCCTTTCAGGGTGGGCCAGTATAGGTATGTATCCTGCAGAGATTATCTCAAATACTATTTCTTCAAGACCAAAGGGAAGTGAAATATAAGGGATCTCGATAAGCACGTATTTACTGTTTGCAAGAGTTAGAACTCTTCCGCTTGTTAGTAAATCAACCAGATTTTCACTTATTCCGATTTCCATACCCGAAAGAATTTGCAAAGCGATCCCTTCTTTTTTTATTATTTCGTTTAATTGATCCAATTTTTCAAGCACAGTGCTTGTAGAAGGCTGCCATGAAGTACCCTGTATCCAGTGAGGAGTGGTTACTATAGTGCTTATGCCACTGCCTGCTGCGGCTTTTGCCATCTCTATACTTTGCTGCCAGTCAGAAGGGCCGTCATCAATCCCGGGTAGTACATGACAGTGAATATCGACAAGGTTTTTGTAACCTGAATCAGTTTGTCCCATCGGCTTGATTTTTACTTAAATTTGAACTTATTACAACTTAATTATATTATTAATTCGTGCAAACATCCAACATGACAAATACAAATTATAAGAATATATTAGATAGATTGAAAATTATTGTGGTCGGCGATTTGATGCTCGACAAATATATTTGTGGCTCGGTAAGCAGAACATCACCCGAGGCCCCTGTGCCTGTAGTAAATGTAAAAAAGGAATATGAACAACCAGGCGGTGGCGCTAATGTTGCAATAAACATACGAAATCTGGGCCCCAAGGTTGAGCTTTTTGGACTTATTGGAAATGACGATAGCGGAAGTTTGTTAAAACAACTTCTTAAAGAATCAAAAATTCAGACAAAAGGAATTATAGTAGACAAGCAAAGAAACACCACCACCAAATCCAGAATAATCGCAGAAAACCAGCAGGTTGTTAGAATAGATAAAGAAAACTCTCAAAAAGTTGATTCAGATTTGCAGGACACCCTGATCTCTAAAATTAAATCGTCCATTAATAAGAGCCCAGTTGATGCAGTTGTATTTTCGGATTATAACAAGGGTGTTATTACAAAAAAATTAGTTTCAGAAATATCCAGACTTACGAGACTTAAGAATATTTTTACAATAGCCGATCCAAAGGGTAACGATTTAATAAAATATTCAGGCGTAAATGCTCTCACGCCAAACACAAAAGAAGCTTCTGATCTGTGTGGATTTAATATCACTGATGACAGATCGCTAAGTAAAGCAGCCAGACATTTAACCGACAAGTGCAGGCTTGATGGAGTTGTGATAACCAGGGGAAAAGATGGAATTTCTTACCGGGGAAAAAATAAGCCACTTAAAACTGTATCTTCAAATGCTAAAGAGGTATTTGATGTTACCGGAGCAGGAGATACAGTTATAAGTTCTCTGCTCGTATCTTATCTTATCTCAAATGACTGGGATTTTGCCGCACAAACTGCAAACAGCGCAGCAGGGGCTATAGTAAGCAGAGTCGGCACATCAAGCTTAAGCCAGAACGAGCTTCTACGTTTAATAGAAAGCGGTGGAGATAAAGAAGACAAGATACAGGATATTGACTCTCTTAAAAACCAGCTGTTTGAACATAAGAAAAAAGGCAGGAAGATCATATTTACTAACGGGTGTTTTGACCTGCTTCACCCCGGGCATTTAATGATCCTTAAAGAGTCAAAGGCTCTTGGTGATATATTAGTAGTAGCTCTTAACAGTGACAGCTCTGTAAGAAGACTTAAGGGTAAATCCAGACCGCTTATATCAGAAAACGAAAGGGCAAGCATCATTTCGTCTTTTGACTGTGTGGATTATGTTACGGTCTTTACTGAGGATACACCGCTTAGGATCATTGAGCAGACAAACCCCGACGTAATAGTAAAAGGTGGCGATTACTCAAAAAAAGATGTAGTGGGCAGGGAACACGTAGAAAAACATGGTGGTGAGGTGGTAATAATTCCAATCCTGGAGAGTTTTTCTACCTCTTCACTTGTCGAGAAGATCAAAAATTCTTAATGCCAAGGACTTAAGTATTCTACTTCTTAGTAGAAGTTCTTTTGGATCTGGCCGTAGCTTTTGCTGCCGCAGGTTTTCTGGTCCTTGATGAAGACGAAGTTGTCTTTCTAGTAGTAGCCTTTTTTGGTTTTTCTAGTCTACTAACCTTCTTTTCCAGTTCACTTACGCGTTTTTCAAGCTTCAGGAAATCCTTGGGAGTGGGCAGATGAATATTTCCAACTGCCTTTTTAAGATTTACATCAAATGAATCAAAGGCAGTTTTAAACTGCTTTTCAAAAAGTTCTTTAAAAGTTTTGAATGAATCTTTTGTTTTAGCCATATTGTTATTATACACCATCGCACGCAGATTTTCTGTAGTTTTTAGCCTTTCTTCCCCAATCACTATTTGGAGCAATCTCCAAAACTCTCTTAAATGAGCTGCATGCCTTAAAAATTTCTTTTAGCTTCAAATAGGTTATACCAAGATTATAGTGAGCTTCATCGTACAATTGATAACCGGCAATGGCCGTCTCAAACTCATCTATCGCATCGTGCAGTCTTCCCTGAGCTACATATAGTTTTCCCATCTGATTATGGGTGTACACAAGAGATGGATTAACCTTTAGTGATTTCTCATAGTATTTTTGAGCCATATCCAGGTCACCCATATTAAAATACGCTACCCCTATGGCAGTATACGCTCTGTCCCTTGATTTATACAGTCTGTCTTCAGTAGCTTTTTTGCAGTGGGTTATTGCATCATCATACCTTTCTAAGTGCAGATATAATCCGCAGATATTAAAGTGCGCTTCGGAGTATTCGGGGTTGAATTCAATTGCTTTTTTGTAAGACTTTTCTGCTCCTTGCAGATCCTGAATTGCAAAAAGAATAATTCCTCTTATGAGGTGAACCTCAGGGTCTTCAGGAGCTATTTCTTCAGCAACGGCAATTTCTTCTAAAGCCTGTTTATAAATTTTTCTCTTAAGTGATGATACGGCTAATTGTTTTTGATTAGCAAGATTTTTATCATCTTTGGACTTGTTTACAGAAGCTCCGCCGCAAGCTAAAAGTGTTGATATCACAAATAGTGCTGTAATTGATATAAGTATTTTTTTCATATTTCTACTCTATGTTTGTTAAATTCATGAAGGCACTATGTCTCTTATTTAGTTCTTCATCTTTCAATGCAGCCAGTCTGTTTACACTAAAATCCTCTACGGTAAAAGAAGCCACTACACAGCCATAAACAACAGACCTCTTAAGATTTGTGGTCGTTATATCGTATTCGTTAGTAAGATATCCCATAAACCCACCGGCAAAGGAGTCTCCCGCCCCAGTAGGATCAAGCACCTCTTCAAGAGGATAACTAGGCGCCCAAAATATTCCTTTTTTAGAAAGTTTAAGAGCACCGTACTCCCCTCGCTTTATTATCAATATCCTGGGTCCCATTTCCATAATATTTCTGGCGGCTTTGGTTATAAAAGAATTCTCACCAAGCTCCCTTGCTTCAGAATCATTTATCATAAGGATATCCACATTCTTAAGTACTTCTAAAAGCGCGTCCTTTTTGTTTTCGATCCAGAAATTCATCGTATCACAGGCAACAAGCCTGGGACTATCCACCTGCTTTAACACATTTAACTGCAACTCTGGATCTATATTAGCTAAAAACACAAAATCAGACTGTTTATAATCATCCGGGATACGGGGATCAAAATGCTCAAATACATTTAGATATGTACCTAGCGTCTCAGGATCACCAAGATCATACCCATACTTGCCCTGCCACCTGAATGTATCGCCCTCAGCTTTTTGTATACCGTTTATGTTTACTCCCTTGGAGCTTAGTAAGTCTAAGTGGGCTTGGGGAAAATCCTGCCCAACCACGGCTACCACATTTACATCAGTAAACTTGCTTGCAGCTATAGAGAAATAAGAAGCCGACCCACCCAGCACCGACTCTACTTTTCCAAACGGGGTTTCAATATCATCAAGACCTAAAGAACCTACTACCAGTAAACTCATTTAATATATTTTCCTATAAGTAATTTGTATTTTTCTTTTGATTCACTATCTATTGCCTGGGGCTGAGTGATTATAGCATCCCTTAGTGAATTATTACAGTTACACTTTTTTTCTGCAGACTTGGCCAATACGAAGTTTCTTATCACTTCCTTTGCTAGCTCAGTATTTTGAAGCAGAATCTTTATTACATCTTCCACCGTTACGTTGTCATGACCATCATGCCAGCAGTCATAGTCAGTAGACAGAGCGAGAGTAGAATAGCAAATTTCGGCCTCACGCGCAAGCTTTGCTTCGGGCATGTTGGTCATTCCTATTATATCCACCCCCCAGCTTCTAAATAATTCACTCTCAGCCTTAGAAGAAAACTGCGGCCCCTCAATACATATATACTTACCACCCTTATGCACTTTTGCATTCATGTCCTGCAAAACATTGTGAAGTGAGTCAGCAAGATGAGGACAAACAGGATCTGCCATCGAGACGTGTGCCACAATACCGTCTCCAAAAAAGCTGGAATCTCTTTTCTTGGTAAAGTCTATAAACTGATCCGGAAGTACGACATCACCCGGTGGAATCTCCTCTTTCATACTGCCAACAGCACTTACAGAAATAATGCTGTCCACTCCAAGAAATTTCATTCCGTAGATATTTGCCCTGTAGTTAATATTGGAGGGCATAATTTTATGACCCCTTCCGTGCCTTGGCAGAAATACCATTTCAGTACCGTTTAGAGTTCCTGTGACAAAGCTGTCAGATGGTTTTCCCCATGGGGTATCAATATCCTTATATTCAATATTTTCCAGGCCTTCTATTTCATAAAGCCCGCTTCCGCCTATAACACCGATTGCTTCCATATATATTTAACTCCTCTTAAGTACTTACAAACCAGATAAACGCAATAAAGATAACAAGAAAAAATATATTGTAGAATTTTATGGGATATAATATTTACTCTATCTGGATTAAAAATAAAATTATTAATCTAAATTATTACATAAAATGCAGAGAATAGTTTTATGGGCCTTAATAATAGTGGCTTTTATAGCCACTGAAAGTTTTTCGCAAGATCTGGTTATTAAACTAAACGGAAAACAAATCAATCAATTTGATATAAGCGAGCTTTCTAAAATTATAAAACCTGCTGAAATTACAATTTATGAGCCGCACGAACACAAAGATAGAACATATACCGGATTTCCAGGTTATGAGCTGCTAAAAGCTATATATAAGCAAGATCTGCAATCAGACAAAGACATTTACATCACATGTACAGACGGCTATAAAGCCTCCATCACAGTTACAAAATTCTTAACCTACGACAGTTATATTGTCTTTAAATCCCCCGGACAAACAAAATTTAATCTGATTAATAAAAATCAGAACAATGAACTGGTAGACCTAAAACCGTTTTATTTAATTTGGGATAACATTAAATATCCCGAACTCAAAAAAATAGGCGCCTATGATTTCCCCTATCAGATAGAATCAATTGATCTCATAAGTTTTGCACAGAAGTTTCCCAATATGTCTCCTCCTCAAAAAAGCAGCGAACAGGTAAACAGGGGATTTGTATCATACAGAAAATATTGTTCTACTTGTCATACTATAAATGGTGAGGGTGGGAGCAAAGCTGTTGAGCTTAATTACCCGGTTAATGTGACAGAATATTTTAATAACAAGTACCTTAGGAAATGGATCGATGATCCGGCCTCTATTCGCTACGGCACTAAAATGCCTAGAATAAACCCTGCGCTAGATAACAGGTCTAATGTTATAGACGACATAATAAAATATTTAAAAGCAATGAAAAAAAAGAAGATCAGACCTGAATTAAACTGATTTTTTGAATATTATATTAACTCTTTTAGCTCCGCTATGGGGCAGCCGAAACTCATCTGTTTTTTCTATTTCCAAACCCAGACTATTCAACTCACCCGATACATCTTCTAATTCATCCTTTCCCTTTTCACCCCTCATAGCTATAATTTTGCCTGACTCTGTCATATATGTTTTGCTCAGTTTTATTACGGTTAATAAATCAGATACGGCTCTTGTAACAACATAGTCATAAAATCCCAAGTTCTGCTCACCTTCCCCTGCCCTACAAGAAATAGTTTTAACATTTTGCAGCCCTAGTTTACGCACAATATGATTAATAAACATTATTTTCTTTCCTGCCGAATCACAGCAGGTTACAAAACAGTCAGGACGGCTAAGCGCCACAGGCACTCCCGGAAATCCCGCACCGGAGCCAATATCAAGAAGTGTAGAATCCGGATTAATATATTTAACTATAGCAAGAGAATCTAAAAAATGATTCGTAATTATATCATCATCTTTTTTTATAGCCGTAAGATTTATCTTTTTATTCCATAGTTCAAGCTCTTCTAAGTATATTAAAAATTTCTCTATATCACCTGCACTTAGAATTATGCCTATTTCCTCAGTGCCCTGTATAAAGATATCGCGAATAATCATAGCAGTTTTTTAAGTGTAATCGGATGACTTACTATTATCTGTGGCCTGCCCTTATATTTTTTAATCCTTCCAATTACCTCTACGGGAAATCCTAAATAGTCCGATTCAGGAGATATTCCAAAATGATTAAAATTTTTCCAGCTGCCTGCAAAAATAACGACATCAAAGTCCTCATCCATCTTTAGCACAATTACCTTCTCTGACTTCCTCACATCTGTAATTTTTCCCTTCGTAACGACCCTCTGCCCCAGGTATCTCTGCGCACTTTGGGGTTTTACATAAAACTGCCTGTTTTCCTTTGGATATATGAAATTGCCGGGTGCTGACCAAATTCCCCTTTTATTTTCCCTGGCCTGTTCTTCTGCTTCTAGAATACGGTCAAAATGCTTTGTGTTTGGCTTAATCTTAAGTGAAGTAGCAAGGCCGTTTCTTACCAACTGCTCATTTACGAAAACACCATCAGCATATATATAACCAAGCATCCTTCCGTAATGATCATACTTTTCCTTATCGAATTTTATTGTAACCTGTTTGCCAGCAAGGAGCTTTTCATTAAAACTCTTAGCCTGCTGAGAAAACGGTTCCCCGGGTGATTCATGAGTAAGAATTTCAGGGCTGTTAATGCCTATAAAACGAACGAGAGTTTGAGAGCCGTCATCAAGGACAATTGTGTCACCATCAATGACTTTTAAAACCAGATAATCTGAAGAGCTTTGTTTGTTTGTAAAGAAATAGGAAGAGCCGAGAATTAAAAGAGTAAAGATTAAATAACCTAATTGATTCTTCTTCATAAATATTTATTGCGCAAATATGGTCTAAAACTGCTTATTCCTGTTTGTTTATCTTTCTTCCAAAGGTAAGAAAGCCCGTGTGGCTAATCATTCTCTGTGATGGTCTTGTCTTACCCGCTCTAACTAAAATATTCCGGACTAACACCTCTACTGTTTCTAAATAAGTAAACCCGTGTTCCTCTAAATATTTGTAGTTTTCTTCGATCTGATTAAAAGTAGGAGACAGACTTGCTATACGCCCTCCCCCTCTAAGAGCCTTAGCCGCAGCGGGTACTCCGTCCCATGGAGAAGGAAGATCTATTAGGGCTACATCAACTTCAGTTTCTTTGAAACCATCCCTTGCGTCCCCTGCATTAAACTCCACATATTCTGAAAGCCCGGCAGTCTCCACATTTTTCATTGCATTTTCTCTAAACTGATCTCTTTTCTCATATGTATAGACCTTTCCGCCAGGCTTTACGGTATTTGCAAGCGCAATTGTCATAGACCCCGAACCCGTACCGCTTTCCACAACCCTCATTCCCTCTGAAAGCCCCGTTTTTAGTATAATGATCGAGGCGTCTTTTGGATAGATGATCTGGGTCTGCCTGCCCACTTTCATCATCTTGTCCCAGGTTGTTGGCTCTAAGAGATAAAACTCATTGCCAAGCCCTGAAACAATTTTATCACCGTAATTCTTCCCGATAATATCTTTAATATTAATCATACCCAGATGGGTGCTAAGCTGTTTTTCCGCATTTACCTTTCTTAAGAATGTTTTATCGTCCGGAGCAAGTATAAGTACATAGTCGCCTTCTTTTATCGTCATATTAATATTCCCATTACCTGATTTTTTCTTCTCTATAATATAGTGTAAAAATAAAAAATGATATAAGGACCAAAAATGCCGAGGTTAGATACATAGCATTGAACCCGAAGTTATTGGCAATGATCCCAAAAGGGAAAGCCAGAAAGTTTATGCCAAGGCTAAAGCACGCATTATATGCCCCCATAGCTTTACCCCTTTCATCTGGCCCCGCTTTGTCTATCACAAGAGCAGTTAGAACCGGATACAACATTCCGTAGCTAAAGCTGAAGAGAAATGAAACCACTACTGCTATAAGGCCGGAGTTTATAAAAACAATACATGCTATTGATATCGCAAATATAATTAAACTTGGTGAGGCAACTTTTTTCCTGCCGAATATATCGGACGTCCTTCCACCAAATATCCTCACACATGTAACGGTAAGCGCATAGACTATAAAAAAGTGGTATGCGCCAATCTCCTTTTCTTTTAAAAATGCAGAAATAAAATTAAGAACTGAACCAAGCCCTCCTGCAAGCAAAAGGTTGGTTAGAAGTATTAGTGAATACCGTTTTGAAACAACAAGCCTGAAAAACCCAAGACCAAACCTTTCCGCTGATTTTTGAAAATCCGTTACTTTTGAAAACAGGATCAAAACTGCAGCAACGATACTAAAAGATGAAGCCAGTAAAAAGAAGTAATCAAAACCAAAGTTATTTAGGGCAAATTCTCCAAGAGTGGGGCCCACTGAGTAGGCAAGTATGGTAAAAGCGCCGAATATGCCAAGACCCTGCGCTCTTTTTCCCATAGGCACTATGTCTGCAGCAGATGTGGTAGCAGAGGTAAAAAACAGGGCAAACCCTACTCCCTGGCACAACCGGTATACATATAGCAAGGGACTCAGTTCGTTTACAGTCAAAAAGAGAAGGGATGAGAGAAGCATTATCACAGCCCCGGCAAACATAAAGAACTTTCTTCCATACTTATCTATAAGATAAGTAACAAACGGAATTGCCCCAAGAGAAGTGATACCGAAAGAACCCATGATAAAACCAATATCTGCCTCAGTTCCGCCAAGCTCCTTAATATATAAGGGGAGCAGAAAGAACGTGGAAAAATTGCTAAAGAAAAAGAAGTTAGCAAGTGTGATGAGGCTAAAATTTATAAACCCTTTTTTATCGAGTCCCAGTGGCATATTATTTGTATATTATTATAGATAAAAAGGGTTAGAATATATGATAATTTAGCCCTTTGACAACAATATTAAGCGTGATATATTTGTTCACCTTATTGAGCCGTTAGCTCAGGTGGTAGAGCAACTGCCTTTTAAGCAGTGGGTCGCAGGTTCGAATCCTGCACGGCTCATATTGTGTGTCCCCGTCGTCTAGCTTGGCCCAGGACACCGGCCTTTCACGCCGGCAACAGGGGTTCAAATCCCCTCGGGGACGCCATT
>JBFFSH010000055.1:0-16892 GCA_041572575.1 Thermodesulfobacteriota bacterium | reverse complement strand
TTACTTTAGTACTGCCAGGATGTCATTTTCTTCAAGGATAATGTAATCATCACCCTCTATATTTAATTCGTTACCACCATATTTACTAAAAAGGATTTTATCTCCCTTTTTGACTTCAAGTGGAACAACAGTCCCGTCAGGCAAAATTCTTCCTGTACCCACTGCAATTACTTCGCCTTCCTGAGGTTTTTCCTGTGCAGTCTCTGGAATTATTATCCCGCCCTTTGTTACTTCTTCACTTCCAAGCCTCTTGGCCAATACCTTATCGTGTAAAGGTCTAAACCCTTCGTGTAAAGCTTTAGTGCCCATGTTCTTCTCTCCTTTTATGAATTATTGTTATGTTTTATGGTCTTATGTTTATTATATTTTTAGCACTCTGAATGTTAGAGTGCTACTATAATAAGCATGATTTGTTATGTGTCAAGGGGGCAATAATAGAAATATGGATTATTATGTGATAAAACTAATAGGGTTTATAATTATATAAAAGTTTATCTATTAAATGTAATAATTATGACTGGAAACATTGAAAATGAGCAATCAGAGATCAAGATAAAGCCTCCTGTGCTGGTTGTTGATGATGATAAGAACCAGCTTAAAGTAATTTCTGGCATTTTATCCATGGAAGATCTTCAGCCTCTATGTTTTACAAATGCTGCAGATGCAATTGAGCTTTGTGCAAAACAATCTATCAATGTTGCTATCATTGATTTGTCTCTACCAGATTGTGATGGCCTCGATTTGTTAAAGCAGCTAAAAGAAATAAACCCTGATATGAAAGTTATTATTAACACAGGTTATGCATCTTTGGAGACTGCTATGGAGGCTGTTAATAAAGAAGCCTTTGCATATATTACAAAGATGGGAAATGTGGAGGAGCTGCTCTCACATGTTCACCGTGCGTTTCATGATCACCTGACCAGATACAATGAGCAGCTTGCAAGGGAAGTCAGCTCAAGAACAGCGGAGCTTCAGAGATCGAATATGGAGCTAAAATATGAGATTACCGAAAGAAGGAAGATGCAGGAGGAGCTCATCAAAGCCCGCCAGCTTGAGTCTCTTGGTATTCTTGCAGGAGGCATCGCTCATGATTTTAATAACTTGCTTACCGCTATATTGGGCAATATTTCACTTTCCAAACTGTATTCTGATAAAGAAAATGAGGTATATAAAAGACTCGAAGAAGCAGAGAAGGCTTCTATAAGGGCAAGAGACCTCACACAGCAGCTTCTGACATTTGCCAAAGGTGGGTCTCCTGTAAAAAAGCCCACGGATATAAAGGATTTAATAGTGGATTCCGTCACACTTGCGCTCAGGGGATCAAAAGTCAAGAGTGAATATGAATTTGATGCAGATATATATTCAATAGAAGCCGACGCGGGGCAGATTGCACAGGTAGTAAATAACATCACCATAAACTCCAAACAATCTATGCCAGACGGAGGTGTTATAAGAGTTAATATTAAAAATATTAACAATCCAGGCAAGGAGCTTGTGGGGCTCACCAAGAGTAGTTATATCTGTATTTCTATTGCTGATGAGGGAATTGGAATACCTGAGGCATATATATCTAAAATTTTTGATCCGTATTTTACCACCAAACAAGACGGACACGGGCTGGGACTTGCTACGAGTTATTCAATAGTGAAGAAACATGAAGGACTTATCACAGTGGAATCAGAGACTGGAAAAGGCACTAATTTTAAAATATATCTGCCTGCTCAGCCAGATGATGCTGACAAAGTTTCCAAAAATTATGATTCCGAAGAAACGGTGCTAAATGGCAAAGGTAGAATACTCATTATGGATGATGAAAATGGTATAAGAGAGATTGTAAGCGCCATGCTTAGCAGAATAGGATATTCAGTAGTCTGCACAAAAGATAACGACGAAGCAATTGCGGAATACAAGAAAGCCTATGATGAAGAAAAATCATATGATGCAGTAATATTGGATCTTACAATTCCAGGGGGGCAGGGAGGTCATAAAACCCTTGAAGATCTTTTGAAGATAGACCCTGATGTCAAGGCGATTGTTTCAAGCGGGTATTCCAATGATCCGGTTATGTCTGAATTTAGAAAGTATGGTTTTTTGGGATGTGTGGCAAAACCGTTTAAGACATCAGAGCTAAGTGAAATTTTATCTAAAGTGATTAAACAGTAAAATTATGTTTTATTATACCAACAATATAGAACAAATTTTTGATCGCATTTTATAATATCGTAGAACTTTCTTCTATAATAATTTCAGGTAGTAGCGCTGTTCTGCCATCGTTAAACTGTACTCTGTATGCCCTACCGGTATCTCTGTTGAAAATTTCAGTTATTTCACCTATTAAACCCACATCAAACCGGTTTTTCTTGCCTATTATGGGTAGATGTAATCTGAATTTGTCACCTACTTTATACATTTAATCTTTAGTTAGAATCTCTACAGCCTGGTTTTGGTTATGTGCAAAATTAAACATAGAAGCAAACCCTGCAATTTCTATTACCTGTTTTACAGAGTCTTTTACACTGCAAAGCACTACGTTTCCTTTTGTTTTTTTTGATGCGATGAGCAAAAACCTAAGCCCGGCGCTGCTCATATATTCCACATCACTAAAGTCTAGAATAAACTTCTGACCGCCTTCGCCGAGCATGATATTAAACTTCTGCTCAAATTCAGTTGCAGATGTAAAATCAAGCTTGCCCTGTAGTCTTAAAAGCGAGATGTTTTCTGGATTTTCATTACCTTGTTCCATTTTATTTCTCCTTATTACAATCTATTGGCCGATATTTTTAATTAGAACTATTTTATTCAGATTGTCATTTCTCTCATAGCTGTAATGATCCATGCAGTTTCTTACGAGGTGAATTCCAAGACCACCTATTTCTCTCTGCTCTAGGGGTATGGATGTGTCCGGTTCAGGGTGATCGAAAGGATTGAACTCAATACCGTCATCCAGTATCTCTAAGTTAATTACACTTTGATCCTCTAGCTTAATAATAATTTTTATAATATGCTCGGAATCATCATCATATCCATACTTAATGATATTGGTAATAATTTCTTCCAGACTTAAATTAATATGGCACATTTTGTCAGTATCCAGATTGTTTTCGTTCCAAAATTCTGCAATCTTGTCGTGGAGTTTTCCAAGTTCGGATACTTTGTTTTTAAGCTCAATTTCAAGCATGATCTATGATTTTCTGAGATACTTGATTGTCAGCATAGTTATATCATCAGATTGCGGCTCGGATCCTGCAAATGACTTTACAACCTGCTCTATCTCAATTATTACTCCTTTAGCATCTAAGTTAGAATATTGCTTAAGTGTTCTAACCAGATTCTGCTCACCAAATAACTCGCTCTTAGAGTTAGCAGCCTCTGTAACACCATCGGTATAGAGGAAAATTATATCATTATTATCTAATATTACCTTATTAATACTATATTTCGCATTTTCAAAAGCTCCAAGAGCCATACCCTCAGTCTTTTCTATAAACGATACATCCCCTGAACTCTTTATTATTACAGGAGCATTATGACCTGCATTGGTATATGTTATCTCACCGTTTCCTGTATCAAGAATACCAAAAAATATACTTACGAACATGGACATTTCGTTATCTGAATAAAGCTCATTATTTATTTTATACACAATTTCATGAAGCTCTCTATCGGTTGTTGCAACTGCTTTAATTAGTGTTTTTGTAACGGCCATAAATAGAGATGCAGGAACCCCTTTATCAGAAACATCACCGATAATAAAAAAGAGTTTATTATCATCTAAGAAGAAAAAATCATAAAAGTCCCCACCAACCTCTCTTGCAGGTTCTATAGAAGCAAATATTTCAAATTCATTTCTTTGAGGAAAAGGCGGAAACTCCTTAGGTAGAATACCCATCTGGATATCTCTTGCTATCTTTAGCTCACTTTCTATTCTCTGGGTTGCAGCAGTGGATTCTTTTAAATCACTTATATACTGTTTTAGTGAAGATCTCATGTATTCAAAAGATTTGGATAGCCTTCCTACCTCATCCTGAGATCCTATTTTAGGAATATCAAATTCCAGATTTCCCGATGCAATATCTTTAGTCGCTTCCGAAAGTTGTCTAAGTGGTTTTGTGATGGATCTGGAAATATAAATTATCACAAGTAAAAGGATCAGAATTCCTTCAATGCTTATAAGCACTGCATCCCTGCTAAGGCTTTTAATATCTGCCATTATCTCGTCTTCTGGAAACATTACCCCAAGTGCCCAGCCATTTGTTGGAAGCGGCAAATAATAAATCCAGAAACTTTTATCTGTTAGTATTCCCCTTGTAAGTTCGAAGCCAGATCTGCCAGAGATCATTTTATCTCCAAGTTCTTTTAGTTTTGGAGACTTTTTGTTCTCCGCTATGCTAAATATTGATTCATTCATTATTAGATTGCTATTTGGGTGAGTAATGAATTTGCCACTCTTAGAAAGAATAAATCCATAGCCGGACTGGGAAATTTTTAGTGATTTAACAATACTGTTTAACCATTTAAGTGAAACATCTGTTGTTACTACTCCTGTAAACTTTTTATCCATACCCGATTGTTTATAAAAAGGGACAGAATAGGTGGACATGAGGATTTCTCCACCCCCTTTATCATAGTAAGGTTCACTCCAGGAGGGGCTGTTTTCCAGTTTTGGGATTTTATACCAGTCCCACTTAAAATAGTCATAAGAACTTGTACCAAGTGTCGTAAAATTAATTTTATTTGCATTCTTATAGTAATAGGGAGCAAAGTAATAAGAGTTAGTATCGAAGCTGTATGGTTCAAACGCAATTGTAGAACCATAAACCTCATTATTATTTTTTACTGCATTTTCAATAAAGCTTAGAATTTCATCCTTGGTGTTGTCTGTTGCGGCGGCCTGGTAGGACAGGTTATGCGCAACAATCTCAAATGATTTGAGTGATTTTTCAATTTTATTTACAGAGTTTAATGCCAGATTCTTTGAATTTTCTTCGACGTTATTAATTATTGTATTTTTAGAAATATTATAATAATATCCAAGTATAAAGAGAAAAATTGCTACTGTTATAGGTATTATTAAAAGTGCAAGTTTTAGTGCAATTCCGAAATCACGCATATCGTTAGTAGTTAGTTTGTACTGCCCTAAATTTATTTATGATTTATAGTTGTTAGGTATCTATTTTGTATGTATTAATTGTAAGGATCAAATTAATATTAAATTGAGTTATAATATGAATATATCTTTGTTTATAAAATTTTCTAACTAATGATAATAGATTAAGCAGGTATATGGAAACAATAATTGAAGATTCAGATAAAACCCGGCTACAGCTTGTTAAAGAGATTGAAGTACTAAAAAACCGTGTTTCTGATCTGGAAAAAGTAAAACCCGATAAAGAGCAATCAGAAAGTGCGCTTATCAAAAGTGAAGAAAAATACAGGTCACTATTTGAAAATAGTCCTTCAATGTTTTTTACCGTAAAAGCTGACGGCAATATCGCCGAAGTAAACGAATTTGGGTGTAAGGAGCTTGGTTATTCTTCAGATGAATTAATCGGCAAACCAGTAATAAACATTTTTCACCCACTCGATAGAGAGACTGTTTCCAATCAGCTTCAGATGTGTTTTGATAATCCCGGTAAGTTTTTTGACTGGGAATTTAGAAAGAACAAAAAAAATGGTGAAACAATATGGGTAAGAGAAACAGCAAGATCTTTCTACTCTAAAGATGATGGATTAATTGCCCTTATTGACTGCAGAGATATATCTGTATTAAAACAGGCAGAAGAACGACTCAATCAAACCGTAGAAAAGCTGAGGATTAAGACTAAATATGAAGAGCTAATAAACAGCATATCTCAGGTAATACACAGGTCAATAAATTTAAATGATGTACTAGACAACACCGTGCAGGCAATTAAAGGCAGCATTGATATAATTGATAAGGTCTCTATATATTTTGTTGAAGGTAATAACGCTGTGCTTAAAGCACATAGCGGTTTGCCCAGCTGGTACGTAGAAAAAACACATACCATACCTTTTGACGACGGTTATACATGGAACACAATCGCAACGGGTAAACCGGCTTACATTAGTGATACGGATAATGATAAACTGGTAGGACCAGCTGAAATTCTGCTTGGCATAAAAAGTTATGTATCCGTACCAATCAAATTTGATAATAATATTGTTGGAGCAATAAACGCAGCTTCGTTTAGAAAAGATGTATTCAGGGATGAGGATGTATCTCTTCTGGGGCTTGTGGCCAATCAGATATCTATGGTTATAGAAAACGGCAGGCAGTCTGAACAGCTCCAGCAGACTTATAATATACTTGAAGAAAGGGTTAAAGAGAGAACACTTGAACTTTTAAAATCAAATGCACTTCTCAGAGAAGAGATAGAGAAAAGAATACGTGCAGAGGTAGAGATTAAAAAATCACTCCAGGAAAAAGAAATACTATTAAAAGAGGTACAACACAGGGTTAAAAACAATCTGCAGGTAATATCCAGTATGCTCGATCTGCAGACAGACTATGTAAAGGACAGCGGAGTTTCAGAGATGTTTATAGAAGCTCAGAAACGAGTAAAGTCCATGGCTCTTGTGCATGAGCAGATGTATCAGTCTGAGATTCTTACGGATTTGGATTTCTCTCAATATATAGAAAACCTTGGCAATTACCTATTCAGAATATATGGAGTAAATACAAAAGTAATTACATTAGAAACAAAGATAGAGGAAGTGAATATTGATTTCAACAGAGCCATATTGCTTGGTCTTATAGTAAATGAGCTTATATCCAATTCGCTAAAGTATGCATTTTCTGAAGATCAGAAAGGGTATGTGCGGGTAAGGCTTGATACTGAAGATGATTGCTATATTTTAACTACATCTGATAATGGAAAAGGACTTCCTAAAAACTTTAGACTTAGACAAACGAAGTCTTTGGGTTTACAATTAGTACAGGCTCTTACAAATCAGCTTAAGGGTTCAATAAAAATCGACAGAAGGAAGGGGACTAAGTTTACTATCAAGTTTCCTAAATAGAAAATTCCGGGAGTAACATTCATGCAAAAGGCAAGAGTAATGGTAGTGGAAGATGAAAGCATTGTAGCAAAGAATATACAAACAAGATTAAAGCAGCTTGGTTATGTTGTTCCGCTTACAGTTTCATCAGGTGAGGAGGCGTTAGAAAAAATTGAGAGTGTAAAGCCCAATATTGTTCTTATGGATGTTGTATTAGACGGGAAGATGGATGGTATTGAGACTGCAGAAATTATATATAATAAATATAAAACACCGGTTGTATATCTTACAGCTTATGCAGATGATGAAACCCTTGAAAGAGCAAAGATAAGTACGCCGTTTGGTTATATAGTAAAGCCATTTGAGGTTAAAGAGCTTAAATCTGTTATAGAAATAGCTCTTAGTAGTTATAACACACATACTGAACTCAAAGAGACTAGCGAAAGGCTTCAAAGTACTTTTGATACTTTGGAAGGCTGTATTCTCGTAATAGACTCCAAGGGTATTATTACTTTTGCTAATAAGCAGTCCGAAATAGCTCTTATGCTTGATAGGGATCAGCTGCTGGGAAGTGAGCTTGATAAAATAATAAAAATTCCTTTTGAAAACTCCACACAGGAAATTTTTAGTAAAAATAATCACCTTCACACTGAGCTTGTTACCGTTAATAAACCAAATCAGCCAATCTGCATAGATTGTAGCCCAATAAATAATGATAAAGGCTCATTTTTAGGTTCACTAATAAAATTTCAGATTGCATCAGAAAATGCAGATGTATCTTGTATAAGGAATAATCAAATACAAAATATCCATTCTTCAGCAGATGTAATATCTGTAGGAATACTTGCTTCACCAAAGCTTATTTTAGAAGGTATAAAAAACATAGTGGAAAAGCAGCAGGATTTTAACATTGTTTTTGAAGAAACAGAGGCTGCTAATCTAATTGATCAGATTAAACAAAATGAACCTGATATTGTATGTATAGACAATAATGTACCCGATCTGGATATAACAACTGTACTGGATTACATTGATAACAACAGTTATTCAGCCAAAGTGATCCTGCTGTTAAATAAATTCAATAATGCGTTTTTAATTAACACGCTTACATCAGGGGTAAGAGGTTGCCTCACAAGTTCATCGGAGTCTGTTCAGCTCGTAGAGGCCATAAGAACTGTACATAATGGCAATATCTGGCTTGAGATTGATACATTGAATCAGATCCTTCCCAAAATGGTCATGCAGACCAAGAAAAAGAAACATTCACTTGGTAGCCATAATCTTACAAAAAGGGAAGAAGAGATTGCAAGACTGATTCTTAAAGGAAATAGCAACAAGATGATAGCCAGCAAGCTCTACATTACTGAAAAAACTGTAAAGACGCACCTAACCAAGATATTTAAGAAGCTTGGAATCACAAACAGACTTGAACTCGCAGTTAAATTCAACGCTCAGGCTTAGTTGTAAAGTTGTAAAAACGCTCACTATAAAATATTGTTAATCGTATTTTATCAGGCATTTAAAGTAGCATATACCGATTTTACAAGCTCAGGTTCTTTTTTAAGTAAAATATCTCCATAGATCTTTGCCTGATCCTTTGTTTCAAAAGTTCCAATTCTAAGTCTGAACCATGTGTCTTCTCCTATGGTCACCTGTTTTAAAAAAGCTGGGTATCCCCTGGATTTAAGCTTATTCTGAAGACTCTTTGCATCTGACTCGTTTTTAAATGAGCCGATCTGAATAGTGTATTGACCTCCTGCAACTATTGGGGGAAGGGGAGTATTCTTTGTTAGAAGTGAAGTATTTTCTTTTTTGGGTAAGACTGGTTTTTCTACTTTAAGATTTACTTCTGACTGAGCATTCATTGCGATTTTCTTTTCGCTGTCCGTAGTTTCAATCTGAATGGTGTCTGATTCCTTTATCTGCTCTGAGTCTTTGGGAATATCAGTTTTGGCTTCTTCCAAAATGTCTTTCATTTCCTGCTGAGATATTTCCTGATCGTTTTGAGCATCCTGCATGTTTTCGATTTCAGGCTCTTCCTTTACCGGTGCTTGAGCAGCAGTCTGCTTCTTTGCTACTTTGATTTCCGGATCACCGAGTCCCTTACCTACTATTACTCCAAGGGAAAAGACTAAAATAAACAGTACTAAAAAACCTAGAAATAAAAATATAATCTGTCGGTTTGTTGGGCTTTTTGTTTCACTCATAATTATTACATCCTCTCAGGCGCTGATACGCCAAGTATTTTTAATCCGTTGTGAATAACGGTTTTTACACAGTTTATTAGGTATAGTCTGGAACTACTTAACTTTTCATCATCTGTAACAACCTTATACTTATTATAATATACATGGAACTGAGATGCTACCTCCTGAAGGTAAAAAGTTATTTTATGTGGCGATAAACTATAGGCACTGTCTTTAATAACATCAGGGAAATTTAGCAGAGTTTTGGCGATTTCCACCTCTTCAGGCTTATCCAGAAGATTAATATAGTCTTTTGATAATCCTATACCTGCCTCTTTAGCTTTAACAAATACGCTGTTTATCCTTGCATGGGCATACTGCACATAATAAACAGGGTTTTCGCTCGACTGTCTTTTTGCAAGATCAAGGTCAAAATCCAGGTGGCTGTCTGAGCTTCTCATAAGCATAAAAAACCTTAGTACATCTGCTCCCACTTCTTCAAGTACTTCTCTCATGGTTACATATTCACCCGATCTCTTGGACATCTTGACTTCCTTGCCTTCACTTACGAGTCTTACAAACTGTATAAGCGGTACGTCAAGAATTGATTCATCATGGCCAAGGGCCTTGATAGAAGCCTTAAGCCTGCTGATGTGGCTGTGATGGTCCGCTCCCCAGATGTTTATTAATCTATTAAAACCGCGTTCTATTTTCTCGTTATGATAGGCAATATCGGCTATAAAGTAGGTCGGTGAGCCATCACTTTTTATAAGCACCCAGTCCTGCTGCTCTCCAAATTCGGTAGCCTTAAACCAAAGCGCTCCGTCTTTATTCTCAAGTGCCTTGTTTTTTTCTAGACTATCAATTATTTGGCTTATCTTATTATTCTTTCCGTGAAGATTTTCTTTTTCACTGTACCAGTTATCAAAATATATCCCGGCCTTCCCCAGATCATCTTTTATGTCTTGCAGCAGCCTGTCTTTAGCAAAGTTCCTGCAATATTCTAGTGCGGATTGTTCTGATTTCTCTTTTAATAATTTATCTCCAATCTGTTCATTGATTTCATTTGCTATGTCTGATATATAACTTCCTTTATAACCGTCTTCAGGAAACTCTGATTCTATACCAAAGATTTCTTTGTACTTACAGAGCACTGATGTACCCAGCATTTCTATCTGTCTTCCTGCGTCGTTTATATAGAACTCTTTTGTAACATCAAAACCACTTGCTTTTAGAATATTGGATATGGCGTCGCCAACAACGGCGTTTCTTGCATGTCCAAGGTGAAGAAATCCTGTGGGGTTTGCACTCACAAACTCAACTATTATTTTCTGTCCTTGTACTGAATCTAAATGACCAAACTTATCTGTCTGTTGTTCTATAATCTGCAATTCTGTCATCAATGAGCTTTCGTTTATAAAAAAGTTCAGAAACCCCGGGCCTGCTATCTCTACTTTTTTAAATAAATCTGCATGGGAAGTGCTCAGGTTTTCAGAAATTTGTTCTGCAATTTCTCTTGGTTTTTTCTTTAGAGGTTTTGTAAGAAGCATTGCAATGTTTGATGAGTAATCACCAAACTCTCTTTTTTTGGGTATGGAGATTTCTATGTCTGATACAGGTATTTTAGAAGAGCCTTCGAAATACAGGCTGCTTACACTCTCTCTTACGATATCTTTTAATGATTCTTTCATTTTTTTGTGAAATTGCTTTGTTTACTAACAGTATTGTTTAATTTATGTTGCTTAAATGATCGGTGTTATTAAAAGTTTCTACAGTGTACCTGTTCTCATTTAAGTTTATTATGTGCTTGGATGTTTCTTTTATTTTGTATTTGTAAAAATCTTTAAGGCTAGTGCCCTGAAACTTACAGAGAAGAGTGATAATAGTAAAGTTGTGGCTTACAATAAGTACTGTCTTTCCTTCATTGTTAATACTGATATTTTTTATTACATTGAAGGCCCTGTCCTGTACTTCCTGCAGGGTTTCTCCATTGGGAATGCGAAAATTAGCGGGGTCGGCTCTCCAGGACTGTAGAACTTCTCCATGGGTCTCTCTTAATTTTACAAATGGCTTTCCTTCAAAATCCCCCTGATCCATTTCTCTTAGTCCGTGTTCTACTTTTACCTTAACACCGTGATTTTCTGCAATTAGCTCAGCAGTCTCATATGCTCTTTTCAGGTTGCTTGAATATATGGAGTCTATTTTTTGATCTTTTAGTGAATGTGAAAGATGGCTTGCCTGTACCTTTCCAAACTCGCTTAAATTAATATCCGATATCCCCTGACATAGTCCCTGCTTGTTCCATTCCGTCTCTCCGTGTCTGATCAGTATGAGGTTCATTTATCTGCTATAGTATCTTTTAAATCTATTAGTATGAGCTATTATTAAATGTTACTTCAACGCCTTCGATTTCTGCTTCGCGCTGGATTTCCGGCGGCGGCGGTATATCCAGTGGGGATGCCTTTTTAAGAGCTCTTTTACAAAATTCATCAAATGCGCTGTTGCCAGAACTTTTTATAATTCTAATTCCAAATACCTCTCCACTAGCATTAATCTTAAACAATACTTTACTTTCTAGTGAGCCGTCAGTTGGTATGTTGGGGGGCATATTCCAGTTACTTGCAATCTCCTGTCTTACCCTTTCAACAAAGAGTCCGGCTGATGCTGAATTGGAACCAGTTGGTGCGCCAGTTATGTCATAACCATCAGAGCCTGCTTTTGCGACTTGCTTGGTGCTGCTTTTCTTTAGATTTTCCAATACATCACTTCTGGTTTGCTGTCTTTCTTTTTTCTCAGCTTTTGCAAGCATCTCTTCCATTATCTTCTTGCGCTTTTGTTCAGCGCTTGGAGTTTTCTTAACTACTTTTTTTACAGGTTTAGGAGTTGGTTTTGGCTGTTTTTTTACGGTTTTCTTATCATTTAAGTTAACAGTATTCTTTTTCTCAGGTTTTGGTTTTGGGGGATCTACTTTCTTTGGTGGTTTTTTTACTACTTCAGGTATTTTAACTTTTTCTGGTTTCTTTTCCACTATTTCGGGTTTTATTTCTTTTTTGGGAGGCGGTGGTTTTGGTGCAGCCTCTTTTTTAGGACCCGATGATCCTCTTTGTCCTGAACTACCTGCGCTTGGAAGACTTACAAGATTAGCAGTGATTGATTTTGGTTGTTTAATTAAAGCCGGGGAATTAAATCCCCAAAAAAGAACTGTGGCAACGATAAAAAGGTGCAAGCCGGCTGATAAGATGAATCCAAAAAACAGAGGGGGTTTTGATTTTTTTTCTTTTTTTGCCATAAATTTTATTTTTCTTCATAGGGATCTGTTATGAGATTTACCTTTTCAAGCCCGCCGTTTTTAATTTCAGACATTACCCTCATAACTACACCGTAACTTGCAAGTTCATCTGCCCTGAGAAATATTTCTTCTTTTTCCTTATTTCCCGATTGTCTGGATATATTCTTTGCTCTCACTCTTAATTCTCTGAGTGTTATCTGTTCTTTTTCTATAAATATTTTACCTTCTTTGTCCACGGTAACTATAATATTTTTTTGTGATTTCTGTGGAATGGGCTCCGAAGATGTTTTTGGCAGATTTACATCAACCCCCTGGTATAAAATGGGTGCAGTAACCATAAATATTACAAGAAGGACGAGCATAACATCCACAAATGGAGTTACATTTATCTCAGAAAGAAGACGGTCGTTGTTTTTATTGTTTGAGCTTATTCCCATATCTTATCTTATAATTTAGAAATATACCTCTCAGCTACATTTAAAAATTCTGCAAGATAGTTATCCATCTCAATTGATATTGCTCTTACTTTACTTACAAAATAATTGTAAGCTACTACAGCGGGAATAGCCGCAGCAAGACCAATGGCAGTAGCAATTAGAGCCTCTGCAATACCGGGTGCTACTGCCTGCAGGGTGGGTACATCCTGACTGCTTGAAAGACCGATAAATGAATTCATTATTCCCCAAACTGTTCCAAAAAGTCCTATAAAGGGAGCCGTGCTTCCAGTGGTTGCTAAAAATGTAAGCGATCCTTCGAGCTTGGATATTTCTGAAGACATTGTTTTTTTAATTACCCTGTCGATGATTACAATGTTATCAAGGTTGGGTGCTATGCTTTCGGCTTCGTTAATGTCCTCTTCCATCATTTCAGGTTTGGCCTTGGAATTTTTTATTTTAAGAAGTTCTGTATATCCCGCCCTAAACATCTCTGCCACGGGCCCGCCTATATGTTTTGTAGAAGTAAAAAGGTTTCCAAAATTGCCGCTTGTATGATAGAGGTCCAAAAACTTCTCTGATTTATTTTTAGCGCTCTTTACCATTAAATATTTAGAAAATATTATCATCCACGATATAAGAGACATCAAAAGCAGCAGCAGCAGTACAAATTTTACAACAGGTCCTGCTGTGGATATTAAAGTAGAGATTTTTACCTGATGCGCAGGTGCAGATTCTGTAACCTGGCCAATGATGGATATCCAGTATTGATAATTTAGCATATTGTGATCCTTATAATTGTTTTACGAACGGCAAGATAAAAAGTTCCGGTTTAGTTAAATTTTTACACACTTTATTCTAAAATCAATAAAAGATTAGAAATATTTCATTACATTTAGGGATATTTTCAAGACTCATATAAGGTAAACTCAATATTTCTTAAAATCGCTCTCAAATTCTGTCCAATTGCAGGCATATTATCATGATTGATTGACACTTATTTAATACTGATTGTATAATCCATTATCGTGGAACAGGATGTAGTAAGCTTAGTAATACAGTGGCTTAAGGAATCTTCACATATTATCATACTCACAGGCGCTGAGCTTAGTATGGATTCGGGAATACCTGATTTTGCTGATTCTAAGTTTAATCCTAATATTAGAGAGTTCCGGCAAAAGCCCGAGGTAAGAGAACAATACTGGCAAAAAATTGCGAAATATTACCAGGCTCTTGCCCAGGCTGTTCCAGGTGATGGGCATAAAGCCATAAGAGAGCTTGAAGTTTTATGTAACGTAGACTATCTGTTTACTCAGTGTGCAGACGGTCTTCACCAAAAAGCAGGAAGTGGCTCAGTTGTTGAGCTTTTGGGAACCATGAAGTGGATATCTTGTCCAAACTGTGGTCAGGATCATAAGCTGGAGCAGGTTATGGGACAGCTTGAGGATGGGAAAAAAATTCCTGTTTGCGATCAGTGCAGCAGTGATTTAATAAAACCGCCGATTTCTTTTCCCGGACAGCCTCTTCCCCACTGGGAACTGAGAGAAGCGTGGATGAAACTGCATAACAGTGATTTATTTCTTATCATAGGGGTTTCACTGGACGATTCTCCGCTTGCCTCACTGCAAACCATTGCAGCTGAAAGCGGCTCGAAAATTGTAATAATAAATGAAAGAGAGAGTGAAGCGGATAACTATGCCGATGCGGTTATATATGGTAATCCGAATATAGTTATTTCACATATTGCAAAACAAATTAAACAAGAAATTAGTTCATCTTAATAAATTAAAGGATTTATTTGATGTCTGAAGAAAAACGAAAGAGCGACGAAGAGATAAAAAAATATGTATCAAATGCTGATAAAGATATTTATACAGTAAGTAATATTCCTGAAGAAGTAATCGCTGTAATTTTTGCCTACGTAAGCAGAAGTCCTAAGAGTTTTAGAGAAAACATTGGAACTGTAATTCTCGAAGAACAACACGGGCAGGAAAGAGCAGCAAAATTTCATGAAAAATGGGTGCTAAATTACGGCCACGCATCTGTAGCTGAGCATGCGACAGTGCATGTGGGAATCGAGAGGGTATCCAGACTTTTTTCCTCCCTTCTGGAAACTTCAAACGAATATCTATCTTTTACTGAGTACTCGCAGAGGTATCAAAAACCTCAAAAGGGTGATTTTTATGTTCCAGAGTCTCTTAAAGGTAACAAAAAATTGCTCTCGGAGTATATTGAGCTTAACAATAAGGTTTATGATATTTACTCTCAGCTAAACACTAAACTCTTTGAATATCTAAAAAAGAGTGTCCCGGTGCCTGATGGAAATGATGAAAAATCTCATTTCAGGGCGCTTGAAAAACTGGCTTTTGAAGATGCGCGGTATGCTCTTAACCTTGCTACCTTTACAAATCTGGGAATGACCGGAAATGCCAGGGCTATTGAAGATACGCTTTCCTGTCTTCTTTCGAGCAAATATCCAGAAGCTGTAAGCAGGGCTGAGGAGATAAAAGAAGAGGTAAGATTTTCAGTGCCAACACTTGTAAAGTATGCAAATGAGAATAAATACATAAAGGAAACCAGAGAGGATTTTGAAAACCTCATTAAACTGGATACAACGGGCGGTTCTAAATCAAGGCGCAAGTCAAAAGTTAAACTTCTTAACTGGACCGGTATAGACAGTGCTGATGCCCAGGTCGCTGCACTCGATAAGATAGTAAATGCTATACTCTATCAACATTCAGAGCTTGGTACAGAGAGCTTGCTTGGTGAACTTAGAAAGTATGACCTTGAGAAAAAGCTTCTTCTGCTCAGGATGTCTGTAGAGAAAATCACTAAATTTGATAACCCTCTAAATGTGTTCAGGCTTATAGATTATGAGGCCGAATTTATACTAAGCGAAGCCTGTTGGCATCAGCTCCTTCGTCACAGAAAAGTTAAGTGGATCATAAAAGAGCCGGGTATAAACCATGGAATTACAGTTCCTCCAAACATAGAAGCTGCCGGAATTACAGATTTGCTTATAGAAGCTGTAGAGATTAGTGAGAGTTTATACACTAAACTACAAGCCCAGAGTTTGATAACAGAGGCTGCCTATGTTGTTACAAATGCCCATAACCGCTCTGTGCTTGGAAGCTTTGATCTTTGGGAGCTTTATCATCTTATAAACCTAAGAATGTCTGAGGCTGCTCAGTGGGACATAAAAGATGTGATAGGAAATTTGGCAGAGCAAATCAGACAGATACATCCAGATTTGGTAGAGCCTGCCTTATCAAGAATATAGTAAAACTTTTATTTAAATTATCCGAATATGGCCAATGAAAACCATCTCGAAATACTAGGACAGGGAGCAGAAGAGTGGAATAAGTGGCGGCAGGAAAATCCTGACATAACTCCTGATTTTGGCTGGGCTAATATGCCGGCAATGGACCTTAGAGGATATGACTTTGAAAATGCGAATTTAAAACTGGCGTTTTGTAAAAGTTGTAACTTTACAGGTGCTAATCTTAAAAATTCTAACCTCTACGGCGCTAATCTTGAAAATACCAATTGCAGCAAAGCTGATTTTAGCGGAGCAAACCTTGAAGGGGCTTTAATAAAGGATGCTGTCCTGACAGGCTCTAACCTTTCTGACTGCAACTTCAGGCTGGTAAATCTCGAAGGTTCTAACTTTGAAGGTGCAGATTTTTCTGGCTGCAAGAAGCTAAAAGCAGATCAGCTTTCTAAGGCTTTATCCCTTTATGAAGCTAATTTGAATGAAAGGTTATTAGAAAAACTTTCTCAAACCAGCCCGAATTTATTAATAAAGTCTTAGGATTTATAATGTATAAGGAGCTCGCATAGGACAGCAAAGTATACTAAGCTGAAACTATGCAAAAGAAGTTACTTAAGAATACAAAACTATCAAATAGTAAGATAAGCAAGCTAATACAAATGTTTGTATTGGAAGTGCCGGCATGTAAAGCG
>JBFFSH010000054.1:0-17535 GCA_041572575.1 Thermodesulfobacteriota bacterium | reverse complement strand
GTCTCCGCCTGCTTTAAAGCAAAAGCTATCTGTTGTTCTGTAAATCTTGACTTCCTCATGGCAAAATACCTCCTGATTTATTACGTTATTTTGCCAGATTTCTCTACTTTTGACTGGTTCAGTTTACGGGGTGAAGGTCAATTATAACTTTAAGGAATTACAGGACTTGCAACATCATCATCATCGTCATCATCATCGCCGGGTGGTGGAGGTGCATCAGGACCGCTTCCACCTCCGTCATCGAGTGCGAGCGGAAGAATTATACCCGTAGCAGCGCCTGCTGTTAATAATGTTAGTATTGGCACCCACTTGTCTCTCCAAAATGGCGGAACCAAAAGATCCGATTCAACAACCAGTAGCTGGGTAGCAACTGCAACTATTGTGAGATTTTGATCTTTTTCAATCTCAATACCATAAAATGGGGTGAGGCTGTCTGTTACAACCGATGAAGCCCACTGTTTACTATCAAGTATCACATTTCCATATGGATTTAGCACATCCTCTGCTTTTACAACAGACCCAATAAACCTTGTTTCTTTAAGAACTTCTTCTGGTCTTTGAAGTAAAAGAGTCATGTCATACCCACTAACACCAACTATAACAAGCTCAGTATCTTTTGGAGTTACTACATTTTTTTTAACCTGAAGATTATAATCTACAAGCCCTCCATCAAATATCTTTCCGTCAATCTTTACCTTACCTTTGGGACTTAGTTGGGTAGCAGTTTTTACTGTCCTTCCCACTAATTTTAAATGCTCATTATTTACCAGATACGACGGCTTTACCAAAAATATTGACCTAAGACATATAACCTTAAGGTCGTCACCTTCAAGAATATAACGATTATCTTCTGTACCTTTTTCAAACCTTAAATCCTCATCAACCACCAGAGCAAGCCAGTTTTCAACACTCCTGTTTAATAAATCATTTATATCGTTACTGTTTTCACCTTCACTCTCACTATACTTAATATTAACAAAACCCTCCGGGTGAAGATCACTCTTTGCTTCCACATCTAACTGAATAAGACTCTTTTCTCCAAACTGCTCAGGATAAAATGTATCCAGAGGTCTTACCAATGCCTCCCAGCCATTATTCTCTTTGCTGCTCGTATTACTCGCGGCTTCCTTATTTTCACTATTCTGCTCTTCTTTATCAGATTTACGTGTTTCTGGTCTTACGCAAATTACCTTTACCGGAGTTCCTACCGGCAGATTTGCCTGTTCCAGAGATGCAAGATTAAAATCAACAAGTTCTCCGTTGCCATGCCAGGTATCTACGTTAGCAAGATCAATCTCACCTTTAGGATTCAAAATAGATTCTGCTGATCCTTTTTCTCCAATCAGCTCGAGTATTTATCGTATATTTTCAGGAATTTCCTTGTCACGTACTGCAACCAGGTTTTTATTTGTGGTTATTTGTTCTTTTGCAGCATTTGAAGCAGGAGGTGTTGAATTTTCAGACGCTTGTTCAATATCGGATTGAGCAATATTTGCCTGGGTCAACAGTACACCCTCACCCGATTCAATTTTTGTAACTCCATTTAGAGTAAGAGCTTCAAGCGTACCCTCATTAAGCTCAACGATAGTATTATCTTTAACCGTGATCTGTCCGTCTATTATATTTGTGCTGGCTTTTATAACCTCTGGCGTAAATACTTCACCCTGAGGAGTACGAAATGATATTCTAATCTTCTGAGGGCTTACTCTGAATCTAATAATTCCACTTGCAATTTTAACTATTTTTACACCATGTTCATCCAAAATCTGAACATCAGTATTAGAATCAGCCACCATTGTCGCACCATTTAAGCGAAGCACATATTTATTGCCCTGCTTAATTCTATCGCCTTCAAAGATTGGATGTACTTGTGGATTTTTAGGGTTAATATTGTAAACATACAATTTACCAATCATAGCCGCAGCATATGTTTGGTTAATCATAAACAACATAACAAATAAAAAATAGATAAATCTCTTAAACATCATGGCAACTCCCGCATATTCATATAAATATGATTAACTCATCACTTATGTTATATTTTCACAAACAAGTGCAATAATTTCAAATTATATCATTATTCTAATAATATTAACAGTTAATTAACAAAAAATATAAACCTAAAATATTATTAACCTAAGGTAGTATTGATTATCAATTTCTTTATTATTATTTTCACTTCATCGTTAATTCTATTCCCACCGCTTTATTATGGCAGTGTACTGACGCTCTCAATACAACTAATACAGTTAGCTATATATATAATTATGGCTCTATGGTTAACAAAACATTATTTTGAGAAACAAAGTATAAAGATAAATTTAGTAAGATTATTACCACTTATCATCCTTGTACTTCTATGTTTTTTTCAAACTATAAACCTCCCAAATTGGGTACATAATATACTCAGCAGCAAAAGCTTTGAGATATGGGACAATAGTCGCAACATACTAAGTACCATTAGTCCATATTACGACAGGGATTGGTTTACGCTCAGCATATACCCGTTTGCGACGAAAAACTCACTCATGCTGGTTTTATCTTATTTTCTTTTTGGCTTTTTCCTGTCGAGATATATTACAAATAAGTCAAAGCTGTTCATAGTTATTATACCAATAATATTATTAGCAGTCATTGAAACAGCTATAGGTTTTTATCAATCATTTATAGTATATGGAATTACCAACAGCAAATCGGCGCATGGAACTTTTGTAAACAAAAACCATTATGCAGGTTTACTTGAACTTTTAATTCCTATATTAATAGGACTCGGGCTATCATTCAATAAAAACTGGGGTAGCAAAAGCAAAATCTCACTCAGTTCGCTCTTAAATGCTGACCGTTTTAAACAATTAATAATTTTAAATATAGTTGCAGCTACTTTTATTGCACTAATTATATCAAAATCCCGCATGGGGATAATGAGTATTGTTATTTCACTAATATTCTTTTTCTTTCTTCCGAGCTTTATCACCAAAAATTACAAAAACTTCATTTGGTTCATAGTAATCTCGGTACTTTTTTTTATTTTATTAATATTTCTTATAGATATAACACCGGTCTTAGATAGATTTAGCGAACTAAGCGCTGCGGCAAGAATAAAGGTTTGGAAAGATTGCATTGGAATTATTACTGATTTTCATCTTTTTGGATCAGGGCTTGGAACATTTAAGTATATTTATCCACTATACAAGGAAAACTTAAAAACAGCTGTCGACTACAACTATGCCCATAACGATTATATATATTTACTCGTTGAAACAGGCTTTATTGGATTTAGCTGTCTTACGGCTGGGCTTATAATTTTGTTTAAAGATTCTATAAAGTATCTCAGATTCCATTTAAAAACTTCTAACCCATTTGGTTTTTTTATCACCCTTGGAGCACTTTGCTCAGTAGTGTCAATACTAATTCACAGCCTTGCGGACTTTAATCTGCATATTCCAGCCAACGCTCTAATTTTTACAGCAATGATTGGGATTATTTATGGGATTAACTCTAAAAACAACAGTAAAGATATAGTAAAGGTAAAGAGGGTGAGAAAAACCAAGATCGGTGAACCTATTAATTCAGAAGTTTAGCAATGCCCTTATAAAACATTCGAATGAGTCGAATTATATAATACACGAAGAATAAATATTTATTCAGATTAACAACAGAAAATTCTATTGGTGTAGGATAAATATATGTATTTAAATAATATATTATTCTATCTTTTGCTGTATCAAATAAAACAGGGAACAACGAACCTGCAGAATGACCAGTATTATTTACAACAAGGTTTTTAGCAAACAATAAGGTTTTTTGCTCCGGTTTTAAATCATGGCATACATGAAGCCGCACATTAAATAAACACCATATTAATTCAGCGCTAAATGTAACAATGTTAGTACATCCCAACTTTGCAGCCTGCCGGGTAATATATTCATAATCCATACCCTTGTTAACAGCTGCAAGGTTTACTATATCAGCAAGCCAGCAAAATCTTGAAAAGTTGTGTTTTGCGCCATGAATACAAAGCTGCAGGAATAAATCTTCTTCCCTAAGCACATCCAGAGACACATTATTAAGATTTATCTTGTCCAGTTTTGAAGAAAAATGTTCAAGGCCTGTAGAAAATCCATAATTTGGAGCCGATAGTGCCCAGTGTAGATCAAGTGCCGCCTTGCTGTCATCTCTTAGAAAATTTATATAGTAATATTTACTGTTTAAATAATAATCCTCCTTATAACCTTTCAAATCAAACTGGGGAGAATAACCGTTTTGGATAAGGTATTCTTTTGCCTTTATGACATCTTTTTTGTATACGATTATGTCAATATCCGTAAAATCTCTAATAGTAATATCATCATAGAGCATCCTTGATAACACTGGCCCTTTATGAGCAACAGCCTCAATTCCAATCTTTTTTAAATCCTTTAGGATCTTTAACAACACTGATGTTAAAAAAAGGTTTTTCTTGGAATTTTGCAGACTTGCAGTTTTAAGCTTTTTAAGCTCTAGTTCAGGTACAGAAATATTTTTATGCTTATTAATATTAAAACAAATCAGTGAAGTTATTCCATGTACTTTTGAAAAGTTAATTATATAAGTCCAGTCAACAGACTTAAAATCTAGTGTTTCAATGCATTCCAAATCACTTGGATCCGGGCTAGCTTTACTTAAAATAATTAAAAGTTTTTGCTCCTCCGTCAGTGACTCAAAAATATGGGCATTATTATAGTTCAAATTAGTTATCCATAACTAGTTTGTACCTATAATAACAGAGTTGAAACAACCTAAATAGAACTATTTTGATAAATAAGGAATTTTTTAAAAAACTACAGAGGTCTGTACATTCCAATATGGTCGAGAATTTCGTTCATTATAACACCTGCATCCTCTTTGGCTTTAGCTGTACCTTGTTTTATTATGTCTTTTACTTCGTCTCTTCTGGTCTCGTAGTAACTTCTCTTTTCTCTTATGGGTTCGAGTAGTTTATTTATTGCTGCAGCAAGCTTCTTCTTTACTTCTACGTCCCCAACGTTTCCGGTTCTGTATCTGTCCTTAAGGTCGTCTACCTCTTCGGTATTATCATTAAAAGCGTCATGATAGATAAAGACAGGGTTTCCCTCAACTTTACCGGGAATATCCGCCCTTATGCGGTTTGGATCAGTAAACATTCCTCTTACCCTTTTTTCAACTGCCTTTGGATCATCGGACAGATAAATACAGTTATCAAGGCTCTTGCTCATTTTTCTGTCACCATCAGTACCTACAAGCCTTGAGGTTTCGCTTATAATTGGTTCTGGCTCAGTAAAATAATCTCCATAAATGTGGTTGAATCTCCTTGCAAGCTCCCTTGTAATTTCAATGTGGCTTAGCTGATCTTCTCCTACGGGAACCTTTACGGCTTTATACATTAATATATCAGCAGCCATTAATATAGGATATCCAAGAAGTCCCACCGAATAGTTTTCTCCCACTCCCATATCCTGAATTTTCTCTTTTAGGGTTGGAATTCTCTCAGAACGCGCCACTGAGCAAAGCATCGCAAGTATTGTATAAAGCTCAGTAATATAAGGTATCTCCGACTGAAGGTAGAATGTAGATTTGTTTGGATCCATCCCGACACTAAGCCAGTCTATGACCATTTCTATCACGCTTTCTTCCACTTCCTTTACCTTATCGAAGTGAGTTGTAAGCATGTGTAGGTCTGCTATGAGGAAATAACAGTTATATTCCTGCTGGAACTTAATTCTATTGTTTAAAGAGCCAACCAAATGACCAAGGTGAAGTCTTCCGGTAGGACGGTCACCTGTAACAAGCACATCTTTTTTATCACTCATATTCTTTTAGCTCCTAACAATAAATAGCAATTAATTAAATATATAAAGAACCGCGCCCGGAGGGAGTCGAACCCCCAACCTTGTGATCCGTAGTCACACGCTCTGTCCAGTTGAGCTACGGGCGCAAAACTTAAATTTCAATTAATATAGAATTTCGGAGAGGGTGGGATTTGAACCCACGAGGGGGTATAAACCCCCTACTCGCTTAGCAGGCGAGCGCCTTCGGCCACTCGGCCACCTCTCCATCACTTTTAAAAGGACATAAAATAACTGCTAGTATTATAAAAAGTCAAACAAATAATGCCAGATTATCCCGGATAATCCTTACCTCTTACTTTTGCTTTAACAAGCGTATACTTTCCATTTCCTTTTGGCGAGATATGTTCGTGCAGCACCAGGCCCACTCCCTTTGCATAAACATCCCTGAACCAAAAATTATTGTTTTGAGGTATTGTAACAATCATAAGATCCTTAAAACTACCTGCGGGAGTCTTAATCTCTTCTTTGACAAACTGGGTCTGAACATCATTTGTATAAAACGCCCTAACACCCGCATCGGATGAGACAATGAGCTGTCCGCTGTGTTCGATTTTCATTGCAATATTTTGTGTGCCGAAATAGCTGTTTAATACTGACCAGCCGTTTGATACAGACTGAACTTCCTGTGTTACTTCCGCATTCCTCTTATCAGACTCTATTTTATATGTCCACTTATTGCCAAGGTCCAAAGGCACATAGTTTACAATCTCAAGATTATATTGAGATAGAGTGTTGGTGTACTTTATATCCTGCTCCAATGCCTGGTTTGCCGGGATTGGAGGAACCTTATAATTTTCTCTAAGACTTATTTCGTACTTTGGATTATTAGGGTTTTCAATTCTGCCAATTATATAAGGATAATCCGTACCGCTTAGTCTGCTGTTAATTGATTTACCGTTGGACTCACTGATTGTATAAATTATATTCACTTTATTTCCAGGTTTTGCCTCTACCTTGGTAATCTCTATTTTCTCTGCCTTTACATTTTTTGATATTATGAAAAAGACAGATTCTTTATCAAAGTTAACAGTAGGGATTTGAGATTTATCCTGCATCTGTTTCCATAACTCAGAAAGACTCTCTTTATCATTTGCGACTACAGAATCTACTATAATATCTTTACTAAGCGATCCTTTTTTAATTATCTCAATATTTAAATCATCACTAAATGCATATGATGAAATTAACAACGAGAACAATACTGTAAACAGACCTGTTAATGAAATCATCATCTTCATACTTCCTTACCTCCCAAATGTTCATAAAAATTATACAATCTTTTAAGCTCAATTAAACAATTTTAATATTTACTGCAATATCTGTGAATGTTAGATCAAGTAGAAGTTGATCATCTAAATTGCTAAAATCTCTTTTCATTTTAAGTATACTCAATAAATCATCTGCCAGTAAAAAATCTCCGGTGGCAAAAATATTAATGCAAAAACTCATTAACTCGTCAATTAATTTACCAAATTTTGCAAAATTCAAAACTATTTCATTAGACCCCTCTTCAATTACTAAAGCGTGTTTATAAATCATATATTTAAAAACAACAAAGGCAGATACCGAATCAGGCTGGTTTATAAACTCCCCTCTTCTTATGTACCTTAGCATTTCAGCAACAAACACACTGTAGACCTTTCCTTGATCAATTAATAGTAATTGCTCACATGTATATTTGAGCAGGTATAACGAAAATATATCGGAGCGCAGCTCATGAAGTACTTCATAAAGATACTCATTATCCGATTCGACATTATCTCTCAGGTTATCATTTGAGAGGAAATGACCTGTATCATGTCCCCATAACCATAATGTCAGTATCTTTTCCGACATTGAGGGCTCTGGGTTTTCGGTATTACCATCATCGTCAATTATAAGATCTGCAAGTTTTTGTGATATAAGTTTATATCTCTCAAAATAAAGGTTCGTAAATAGTACTGCATTTGTAAGTGATGAAAGATGCTGTTTTTTACCACCCGAATAAAAGAGCGAAAAAGGAAGATGGTCTTTATTTATATATCCTGCAAATTTTATAGCATTTACGCATTTAAAGCTATTGTTCAGATTCGTCAGTCTATTTAATTCTGATTTTTCTACAAGCTCAAACTTTTGTGTATTTTCTGATATAAACTTTTTATAATCAGCAATAAGGCTATAAAATCTTGTATCTTCAGTTCCAAGCGCTGCACTGTAGTATTTCTTTGAATCTGTTGAGGATATTACTTTACCAAAAACAAGAACAACAGTAATGCCGTCAGAAGTGCTTATATCAATAACAGCAAGATCATAAATACCATTTTCTATTCTCTGCACCTGCTCCCTTAGTTTAGATGCACTCTCGGATGATAAATAATCGGCGCATTTATATAAAAGGTTAATTATCTCTTTATATTTTGCATTCTCAGTTTCATGCAGGTTCCGTCCTGTTATTTGAGTACTATATAAGGAATCAACTATGCTTAGAATCTGATAGAGCGGTGCTCTTAATTCCAAATCTATTAAGTCGGCAAACTCCGATGTATCTATATAGGCACTAAGAACCGGTTTAGTCATTTATATAGGTTAGCAGGCTTATCAATCTAAAAGATAGAATCTACCCCGCCTGATGTTCTGGTTTTAGAAGGTCAAACACTGTTTTTACTGGATTAAAGGTAATAAGAGGAACTTCTACGAATATGGTATTCCAGTATGCCATAGATCCGTTCCAAAGTCCGGGAAGCTCCATTGCTTTTAGGTCGGTACCGTCCTTTGATTTTTTGGTAATAAACACTGTGTTCATATCTACAAACTTATCAAGATCAAATTTATTTCCCTTGCAGTCATATATTGAGCAAACAAGATCAACAGGATTAAAATGTGTTGATGAGTTCCATATACGGCTTTGCTCTTTATTATTAATATCAACCTGCGCCGATTCTACGATTTGCTTACTGATATTTCCAGAAAGGTCTTTAACCCAAAATGGCCCGCCGCCGGGCTCCCCTTCATTTTTAACGACTCCACAAACTCTAAGTGGTCTGTTGAGGACATTGAATATATATTCCTTTTTTTGTTCAGCTGATTTAGCTTCAAAATCTGCTGGGATTTCTATTTCCAGTCTATCGTTTATAAACCCGCGCGCATCTTCTAATTGAGAATCATTTATCTTATTTTCAGAGATGAGGTTTAAATAGTCATCTATATTCTTTTTTAGATCAAGCAAGTAACCTGCAAGAGCCTTCTTGTATATGATAGTCTTATCTTTGAGTCTGTCAGGGACGACATTATCAATATTTTTTACAAATATGATCTCGGCATCCAAATCACCCAGGTTTTGAAGCAGTGCCCCGTGACCACCTGGCCTGAACACAAGCTCACCATCCTTATTCCTTATAGGATTGTCATCAAAATCGACTGCCACTATATCAGTGTCAGGACTCTGGAAGGAAAATGAAACATTCAATTTTACTCCATCGCCTTCATATTTACTTATTACAGACCTGGCATATTCATTAAATTTATGCTCGTGTTCCTTAAGTATGGTGAAATGCACCCATGCTGTACCACCACTATTCTTAGAATAACTTTTTGTTTCAAAAAGATGTTCTTCAAACGCGGTTCTTACCTGATCTTCATACTTGTGAAATTTTATAAGCCCCTTGGGACAGTTAAGATAGTCAAGCCCCTTGTCTGTGAGCAGGTGTTCTAAGATAACCTTATAATTTTTATCATCAATTAACCCCTGCAAGTCCCCACCGTTGTTTTTAATTACATCTTTAAGGTCTTCAGCAAAGGCAAAGCTGTTTATATTGTCGGTGAATTGCAACAATGAATTAGTATCGTTGTCTTTAGAGTCACCCGAAATCTTATCCTCATATTGCTCATAATTGTTCAACAATTTGCTAAGCACAGCAAACATTCTACTGGCAGCACCTGATGCGGGAACGAATTTTACAGGGTTAACCCTGCCAAGACTATTTTCATATAGATCTATGCACTGCTCTAATTCAATTTCACCAAGGGATTTAACTCCATTTTCCATGGTACAGGGCCGTACAAGGTCAATAAATGGAACACCCTGTTTCAGAAGCTTTAACTGATCATAAAACTTCTTCTCTGTAATACCTTTTTTTATAAGATGTTCTTTGTCACGGTCTTGCAGTTCAAACATAGAAAAGGATTATAAATTGTGAGAACAGATTATCAAAAATTTAGAGAAAATCGGCCTATGGAAGGTTTGATTGTAAAATTTTGGATGCTATAATCTGGTTTTAAATTCCTGCCGACGTAGCTCAGTGGTAGAGCAGCTCACTCGTAATGAGCAGGTCGGGAGTTCAAATCTCCCCGTCGGCTTAATAATTACAGGCGGTTACAACGCCTTCAATATTCTCTCAAATTTATTGCTAGAGTTTTTGCTCTCATTTTTGAACTCTCAGACTCTTTGAACCTCTATACCTATTAATCAGTAATCTCCTAATATCCTATATAAATAAGTAATTAAATCTACTTAATCATTATAATCTTGTTTTGGAAATTCAAATTTGTCTGGATTGTATCCACTGTTCTCTATAATTTTGAAAATCTCTTCATTTTTTTCTTTAGATAGCTGAGGTGTGCGATTTAATATCCAGCCATATTTTCTATCTGGATGTCCTATGATTGCATAATCATAATCATCACCAAGTCCTATAATCCAATAATCACCCCAGAATAAGTGCCATCCGAATATACTAAAAAAGCTTACTTTGAGTTTGGAGTTTGAATTCGTATCTACTATTTTGGCAATACCTTCGGCGACTAAAAGCTTGCCTTTTTTATCAAGGCATTTATTTACTACACTAATCCTGCCATTATCAGATAAATTATAAGTTGCAGTAGTATCGGAAATACAATTTTTCTGAAAGCGATTAGGGATTTTAGCAATTTCGTACCAAGTGCCGCTGTATTTTTTAAGGTCAACCATTGGTACTGTATTTAAAGAGATATCGTTTTCAGCAACAGAATTTATTGATATGGTTATAAATACAATCAACATTCTTATGATCATATTAATATTATACCCTTTCTTCAGCAACATAATGAAAGTCGTGTGGAATAGATATTCTTAGTTACGCATGGCTAAAAGCTTTAATCCCAAACACTAAAACAATACAATTTTATTACTGCAGTTTTGCTCTTGGTTTATACACTTAAGATTTTTTAAATACCTTATGTTTTTAATTAATCGGCTTATAACACCCTGATAATAAAGAATTTTCTCAGTTAAAAACATTTTGACTAAAAAAAACACAACCTATATAATCTTCAATTGTAATAAGCGGATCTGCGGTTCAAATTCCAGCGTCGGCTCTGTAACTTAATTAATATAGTGTTATCTTTTTTTGGTATAATTCAGTAATTCTAATACCTTCTCCCACTGCCGCCTTTTCTGCTGCCGCCGCTTTTACCGCCTCTCCTGCCGCCGCCTCGTTTGTTATCTGCTCTCTTGTCTATGGCTTCGTTAACCTTTAGTTCCTGTCCTTTGAATTCCCTGCCGTTCATCTCGTTTATGGCATTAATCGCATCGGATTTACTTCCGAATTCTACAAACCCAAACCCTCTTGGGTCACCGCTATATATATCTCTTATAATTTTAGCAGATTTTACGTCGCCATATTCACTAAAAAGCTGCGCAAGTTCATCTTCTGTTGTTTCCTTATCCAGATTTCCTACGAAAAGATTCATATTTGTCCCCTTTGTGATTTCGTATTAAAGATTTGCAGATTTTTATAAAATTTAAGGAAGGCAGTTTATAAAAACCTAAAAGAAAAGAAAAATTTAATAGAGATCGAATGTGTTAACTACGGATATTACACTTACTACATGAATTAGCAAATTGATTGAGTTTACATCCTAATAATACATGATAATGATAATTTATTATCAATCTGATAATATCCCACTATAATAAAGACATGAAAGGGAAATTATATGTTGTCTCAACCCCTATTGGTAATCTCGAGGATATTACTCTCAGGGCATCAAGAATCCTTGGTGAAGCTGATATAATTGCATGCGAAGATACAAGAGTTACAAGAAAACTGCTTAGCCACCTGGGAATAAAGAAAACCCTGTTAAGTTACCATGAGCATAATGAAAGCGAAAAATCAGAGGAGATCGTAAACGAGCTAATAAATGGAAAATCCGTAGCAGTTGTTTCTGACGCAGGAACACCATGCATATCTGATCCGGGATACAGGGTTGTAAAGCATGCATCAGAAAATGGTATTGATGTGATCTCAATACCAGGGCCCTGCGCTGCTACATCGGCACTCAGTATTTCGGGGCTTCCAACATCCGGCTTTACATTTATTGGATTTTTACCAAAAACTGCCACAAAAATAAAAGATAAGCTTCAAAAGGTAAAATATTATCCTGAGACTCTTATATTTTATGAGTCGCCAAATAGGGTTATTAATACTTTAAGCGCTATACAGGACATTCTTGGCAACAGGCACTGCTCGGTAAGCAGAGAGCTTACGAAAATATATGAAGAGACTATTAGGGGAACTTTATCTAAAGTAATAGAAAAGCTTGTAGAGAAAGATAAAATTAGGGGTGAGTTTACAATTGTAGTTACAGGCCAAAACCCGGATTTATTAGAACCGAAAATAGATATTGAATTAGAGTTAATCAAGCTAAAAAAAACAGGGAAGACACTTAAGGAAGCAGTAAGTATTATGACCGACAGATTTAATTTACAAAAGAACGATGTTTACAAAACTGCTCTTAAGATCTGGGACTAATCTATCCTAAAAACTTATAATAAATCACGCACCAAAGGGCTCTGATCCCGTCTCTCCAACCTATCTTTTTACCTTCTTCATAGGTCCTTCCATAGTAAGAAATTGGCACCTCAAAAATCCTGAATTTTTTATTTGCAATTTTTTGAGTAAACTCAGGTTCAAATCCAAATCTATTTTCTCTCAGTTCAATGTCACTCAGGATATCTCTTTTAAAGACCTTATAACACGTCCAAACATCAGTCAGGTTTAGGTTGGTAAACATATTGGAAAGGACAGTAAGAAATTTGTTTGCCAGAGAATGCCAGAAGAACAACACTCTGTGTGCACCTCCACCAATGAACCTTGAGCCAAATACCACATCTGCTACACCTTTTTCTATGGGTTCGAGCAGTACATGATATTCCTCTGGGTCGTATTCAAGATCTGCATCCTGAATAATAATGATATCTCCATTTGATTCAGCAAAGCCTCTATGAAGAGCAGCACCCTTGCCCATATTTTCACTTTGAAAGAAAACACTGATGTTATCTATTTTCAAGCTAATCTTATTCAGCGGGGTTTTTATAGATTTAGACTTAAGTTTCTTTTTATTTATTAGTTCAAGAAACTCTCTTGTACCGTCCGTAGAGCAGTCATCTACAATCACTATCTCTTTATCGAGTTTTACAGACTGTACTTTTAGAAGTATTTCTTCAATGGTATTAACCTCATTATAAACAGGAATAACAATAGATAATCTGAAATTATTCATCTTTTTAAAATATTACTCTTTTTTAGCGACCACTAATAAATTCTGCCCTATTGGAGGTTTAACTATTGATTCAATGTTTCGTAAAACTGGAATTATATATTTATCATAAAACTTAACCGCATCTATATTTATTGTTTTCTTTCTTAATACCTTAAACACAAAATACCAGCTCAAAACACCAAGTATATTAAAATATCTGATCTCAATGATCTTGAAACCATTATTAATGAGCAATTTACGCAAATTATCTTTAGAATATCTTCTAAAATGACCCAGGTCTTTATCAAATTCACTATACAAAAAATCCAGCGCCGGAACGAATATTAAAAGTTTACCAGTGGGCAATAGAGATTTATAAAAGTCGTTAACAATTGCCTGATCATCTTCAATATGTTCCAAAACATTGTTGATTATCAGGGTATCGAATTGATTTTCATTACTATACTTAAAGTAATCGTTATATATGTTTACTTTTTTTTTACCGTTATACTTTTGTTCAAGTTGTTCAAAATTATTTCCGGCAGGTTCATAAAGAGACAAGGTATATGGCTCATTAATGTTATCTATTATAAAATCAGAGAATGTCCCGATTCCAGCTCCTACCTCCACTACTGAGCGGCCCAGATGGGGTTTAAAATAACCCATGATCCAGTTGTAATAATTCTTTGCATATTTTAGTGCTTCCAGCTCGTCAGTATCGTATATAAACTCATCTTTACTCATCATTTCCAAGAAAGAAAAATACTATTTTTCTTTTTTCTTCCTCTTTAGTACTTCCTCTGCTATCGGCACTTTCTTTTCTACTTTCATTTTCTTATCAAGCGATTCACCCTGTATGTTTGCCTTACAGGCTTCACATATAGTTTCTTCAGAAGGTTTGGCGCAAATTATGCATTTTTTTACTTTTTCAGTCATATCATCTACCTCAATTTATTTTAGGTCTCCTCTTATTCCACTCGGTATTAGACTCATAAGCATAAGCAGCATTTAGGACAGTCTGTTCATCAAAAGGTTTGCCTATGAATTGCAGCCCAATTGGAAGTCCGCTTTCAGTATACCCGCAGGGAAGCGAGATTCCTGGAAGGCCTGCCAGGTTGGCAGGGTTTGTAAACACGTCAGACAGATACATCTTAATGGGGTCAGTAGTTTTTTCTCCAATTTTAAAAGCAGGCTCGGCAGCAGTTGGGGTAAGAATTACATCCACTTTTTCAAACGCCTGCTGGAAGTCCTCTCTAAGCAAAGTCTGCACCCTTCTGGCTTTATTATAAAATGCATCATAGTACCCTGCTGATAGCGCATATGTTCCAATCATTATCCTTCTCTTTACTTCCTGACCAAACCCCTCGGTTTTTGTTTTTACATACATATCGGAAAGGTTATCGGCATCCGCTGTTCTATATCCGTATTTAACGCCGTCAAATCTTGCTAAATTGGAGCTTGCTTCAGACGGGGCAATTATATAGTAAGCTGCAGTAGAGTATTCGGTATGGGGCAGTGATATTTCTACAATATTTGCACCAAGCTCAGTTATAAGTTTAATTGAATCATTAACCGCACTAGCTACCTCTTTATCTATACCATCAATAAAATATTCCTTTGGTATTCCTACTTTCATGCCTTTAATATCGGAAGTTAAATTAGCAGCGTAATCCGGAACTTCACTTTTTACCGAAGTAGAATCACGCTTATCATGGCCCGATATCAGGCTCAATATCAAAGCCGTGTCATATACAGATTTTGTAAGGGGTCCTGCCTGATCGAGAGATGACGCAAATGCTATCATGCCAAATCGGCTCACTGATCCATATGTTGGTTTCATACCAACTATACCGCATAGTGATGCAGGCTGGCGAATTGAGCCCCCGGTGTCGGTACCTACTGAGCCATAGCAGAGTGACGCTGCCACTGCCGCTGCCGATCCGCCGCTTGACCCCCCTGGTACACGTTGCAAATCCCATGGGTTTTTAACCTGTCCGTAATACGATGTCTCATTGGACGAACCCATTGCAAACTCATCCATATTGTTTTTGCCAACTATTACGGCTCCTGCATCAATAAGTTTTTGTGTGACAGCTGCGTTATATAAAGAGGTATACCCCTCAAGAATCCTCGATCCTGCCGTGGTAGGATAATCTTTCATCACAAATATATCCTTCAGGCCGATAGGCACTCCGTGCAGTGGCCCTATATAATTGCCAGCACCTATTTCCTTCTCTGCTTCCCTGGCTCTTTTAATTGCAAACTCAGCAAGTACCGTGACATATGAATTTATCTCACCATCATACTTCTCTATTCTGCCGAGTATAAGTTCAGTAAGCTCAACGGGAGAGACTTCTTTTTTCTTAATAAGTTCTGATATTTCTTGTATTGTTAGTTCATGTAGCTCCATAACTAATCCTCTAATACCTTAACTAATCTTCAATTACCTTGGGGACACCGAAGAAACCATCCTCGGGCTGAGGGGCATTTTTCATTGCCTCATCCTGTGTTATCCAGTCCTGTACTACGTCCTCTCTCATTGGTGTGGAAATATCAAGCACATGCGCTGTGGGTTTTACGTCATCTATATCCAGTTCATCGAGCTTCGATATGAACTTGAGAATGTTTTCAAACTGACTCCTGAAGTTTTCAATCTCATCCTCAGCAAACTCAAGCCTTGCCAGCTCTGCCACTTCCTTTACGTTTTCTGTTGTAATTTTCATAACAATTTTATCCTATATTATTTTCATTAAGATGTTCTTCAACAAAATCTATGACCTGTTCTTCCAGTTTAACTTTACTAAGTGTGTTTATTTCCTGTACGCATGTTGGGCTTGTTGTATTTACTTCTGACAAATAGCCGCCTATAACGTCTATGCCAACAAAATACAGCCCGTCTGCCACAAGCCTCTCTGATATTGCATCACAAATCTGCATGTCACGCTTTGTAAGGCTAGACTTTTTGGCGCTTCCGCCTGAATGAAAGTTGCACCTGAACTCTCCGCCTTTCTTTGCCACCCTGAGCACTGACCCTATCGGTTTTCCGTTTAGGATTATTATCCTCTTATCCCCTTCCGATACCTTCTTTATAAACTTTTGAGCAAGAACAAACTGAGTGCCGAAAGCTGTTATGTTTTCAAGTATCACAGCCGCATTCTTATCACCCTTCTTTACAAAGAACACCCCTTCCCCTCCATGGCCGTCAAGAGGTTTTACAACCATCTCGCCTCCTACTTCGTCGAGAAATTCGTTTAACCGGTTAATGTCCTTTGCAACACATGACTGCGGAATCACATCGGGAAAATACATAGTGTAGAGCTTCTCATTCGATTCCCTTATCCCCTTGGGATCGTTTATTACAAATGTCTTCTTTGGATCAACAAGGCTCAGGTAATAGGTCGTATAAACATAGTCCATATTAAAAGGCGGGTCTTTTCTCATCCAGAGCACGTCGAAGTCTTCGAACGAAAGAGTCTTTGTAGAAGTAACCTTATAATGATCCTTTGCCCTCTTAACTTTAACCTTCTTGGCATTACAAAAGGGCCTGCCGTCTTTTACGAAAATATCCTTAATCTCAAAATACCAGACGTCGTACCCCCGGGCCTGAGACTCAAGCATAAACGTAAAAGTCGTATCGGTATTGATATTAAAATCCTCTATCGGGTCTACTATAAAACCCATACGCATCTTCATGGAGATAAAATCTATCTAATACATCATATTGTTCAAGAAATTATATAATGTAAGTTCATAAACGTTATGGATATTAATGAAATTGAGAAGTTTAAGGCAAATATATCAGTAAAAGAAGCAAAGCACCTGCAGACCAAGCTTAGCGCAAAGGTAATCCAAAAAAACGGGTTTAAAAAGCTAAGCGTGATAAGCGGGATTGACTTGAGTGTAATTAAGGAGCAGAAAAAACTCATAAGCGGCATTGTAAGCTTCTCATACCCCGGGATGGAAATAATTGAGCGAGTATCCAGGGTAGTAGACGAAACATTCCCATACATCCCAGGCCTTCTGTCATTCAGGGCATAATTGCAAAAAATGTGTGCTAATTTGAGTCAGATTTGCTTTAAAAAGGTGTACCATTTGAAGTAATTAATTCTCTTGTGTTTAGCCAGTCCTCTATGGTTTCTGTAAGCCCATTTCACTCTAGAGAAGTACCCTT
>JBFFSH010000053.1:0-17726 GCA_041572575.1 Thermodesulfobacteriota bacterium | reverse complement strand
TACAAACCCCCTGCTCCACGAGCTGTTATATCAGATAATAAATCCAAAAACTATGAGCAAACATGTACTTCAACTCAATGACAAAATATCAGCAAATTCTAACTCTAAAGGTGGACCTGAATTCTGGGGCTTGACAATGATGGATGAAAAAAAAGCAGAAACTTTTGCCGATAATTTAGTTAATACACTTAACAACGGGGCACTTTGTCTGATGTTGTCCATAGGACACCGTACTGGATTGTTTGATACAATGAGCAAGATTGCTCGAAGTACATCAGAAGAAATTGCAGAAAAGACAGGATTAAATGAACGTTATGTAAGAGAATGGCTTGGTGCAATGGTTACATCGAAGGTCATAGACTACGACCCAGAAACTGAGAAGTACAATTTGCCACCTGAACATTCGGCTTTTCTAACCCGTGCAGCTGGAGCAGATAATATTGCAGTATTCAGCCAGTATATTTCAGAGCTGGGAAGTGTTGAAAATGAAATAGTCGAGTGTTTTCAAAAGGGTGGTGGAGTGCCTTATTCCAAATTTCCCAGATTTCATGAGATTATGGCAGAAGACAGTGGTCAGTCTGTGCTATCTACATTAGAGTCACATATAATTCCATTAGTCCCAAATTTATCAGAAAAACTGGAAAATGGAATTAGTGTGCTGGATATAGCATGTGGAAGAGGTCTTATATTGACTAGACTTGCCGAGCTTTATCCCGGTAGCAAATTTACAGGTAAAGACCTTTCAACTGAAGCAGTAGAATTTGCAAGGCAAAATGTGAAGCAAAAGGGTTTAAATAATATTGAATTTGTAATAAAAGATTTAACTAATTTTGATCAGACTGCACAATCTGAATCATATGACTTCATAACAAGCTTTGACGCAATTCACGATCAGGCCAAACCGTTAAATGTTCTAAAGGGTATTTATAGAACTCTCAAACAAGATGGTGTATACCTGATGCAGGATATAAGCGGTACCAGTCATGTAGATAAAGATATTGAACATCCGATAGGTACACTGCTATATACAATATCATGCATGCACTGTATGACAGTTTCTCTGCAGCAGGGTGGAGAAGGCCTAGGCGCAATGTGGGGAGAGGAAAAAACAAGGGATTATTTACAACAGGCAGGATTTGGTTCTATTGAAACTAATAAATTAGATCATGATATACAGAATAACTGGTACGTTGTAAAAAAATAATATAAGTACATACATTGTATATATTCCAATAATCTCACAATAATCCCTAAATCTAAGTATTTACTTATTGACCCTCATGAAATATAATAGACAAGATTTTACTTAAAGTGGGGTGTTATCTAATTATGAAGATATTACAGTATATAACAGTTCTCTCATTAGTCTTTATTATCTCAAGCTCTGCCAGAGCTCTAACTACATTGGATGTTTATCATACAAATTTAAAAATAATGGGTATAGAAATTATATGTCCTGATGCTGATTTAGATGGTTTTTCAGATTCTGCATGTGGAGGATCTGATTGTAATGATTCAGATGACACTATAAACCCTGATGCTATTGAAATATGTAATGGAGTGGATGATAACTGTAATTTCTTTACTGATGAAGGATTTGATGAGGATTCAGATGGATTTACTACATGTAACGGCGACTGTAATGATGAGGTAGTTGGAATTAATCCAGGAATTGAAGAGTGGTGTTTTAATGGTATTGATGATGACTGTGACGGAATGGTTGATTGTGATGATGAAGATGATGATAATGACCTTGTGGATGATGTGATTGAAGATGGCGCCCCAGGTGGAGATGGCAACAATGATGGCATACCTGACAGCTGGCAGGCACATGTAATATCAATACCAGCAAACATATTAGGACCAGATCCATACGTTACATTGGAAACTGATCCACAACATAAATTATTTAATGCTAAAAGTGTAAATAATCCTTCTCCTTCAAATGATCCGGCAGGTGTAAGTTTTCCACTTGATTTTTTTGAATTTGAGATTGAACTGTTGGCACATGGTCAGGAAAGCTTCATTATTTTATATCTACCAGATGGAGTTGAAGTGAATACTTTTTATAAATATGGTCCAACTCCGGATAACCCATCACCTCACTGGTACAATTTTCATTTTGACGGTGAGACAGGTGCACAATTTTTAGAGGACAGAATTGTACTCAGATTTGTTGACGGTAAACGTGGTGATGACGATATAACAGTAAATGGTGAAATCATCGATCCCGGCGGACCAGGTTTTATTGAAATTCTTGAAGAGAGTGTTGAGTCTTCTGATGGATGTTCTCTTGCTGGTTCTGGTAATAAAATTACATCTAATAATTTAATTAATCTAATAATACTTCTAATTCCAATGATGGTAGCATTAACTTCATTAGTCAGAAGAAGAAATAATATTTAATAATAAATATTAACAACATATATTTCTATATCTTTTAATAATAGAATAATTTTCTATTCTTAGAATTTATCTATTTAAATTCCCGTATTATTTGGTAATATATCAAGCCCGAAAATAATAAAAGAAGGTGGTATTATGTCTAATTTTAATCCCAAAGATGCAAAGCTTGAGTTGGAAACAAAAGATGGGAAGAAGGTTTATTATTCCATTACTAAACTACAGGAAATATCCGGAAAGGATATATCCAGACTTCCTTTTTCGATAAAAATTCTATTAGAAAATGTTCTTAGAAATTATGATGGTCGTATAGTAAATACAAATGATATTGAGGCAATAGCAGACTGGGGTAAAAGCTCAGACCCGGTTGAAGTACCTTATAAACCATCAAGAGTAATCCTTCAGGATTTTACCGGTGTACCGTGCGTTGTAGACCTTGCGGCTATGCGTGGGGTTGTGAATAAACTTGGGCTTGATCCAGCAAAGATTAACCCTATTGTTCCTGTTGATCTTGTTATCGATCACTCCGTGCAGGTTGATCACTATGCAACCCCTGAAGCATTCCAGCAGAACGTAGAAAGAGAATACGAAAGAAATGGCGAAAGATATGCATTTTTAAGATGGGCTCAACAGGCATTTGAAAATTTCAGAGTTGTACCACCGGGAACAGGAATCGTACATCAGGTAAACCTCGAATACCTTGCAAGTGTAGTAGCCTCAAAGGATATAGACGGAGATACGGTCGTTTTTCCTGATACACTCGTTGGAACAGACTCACACACAACTATGATTAATGGCTTAGCCGTAATGGGCTGGGGAGTAGGCGGAATTGAAGCTGAGGCCTGTATGCTGGGGCAGCCTCTATATATGCTTATGCCAGATGTTATAGGCTTTAAACTATATGGACAGCTAAATGAGGGTGTAACGGCTACTGATATGGTACTTACAATTACAGAAATGCTTAGGAAAAAGGGTGTAGTTGGAAAGTTCGTGGAATATTTCGGTCCTGGGCTTACAAATATGACTCTTGCAGATAGGGCTACTATTTCAAATATGGCTCCTGAATATGGCGCCACAATGGGATTTTTCCCGGTTGATGATGAAACACTCAGGTATTTAAGAACAACAGGCAGAAGTGAAGAACTTATTGATACAGTAGAAAAATATACTAAAGCTCAGAGCCTTTTTAGAACAGATGACATGCCTGATCCTGTTTATACAGATTCACTGGAGCTTGATCTGTCAACTGTTGTATCGTCACTTGCAGGCCCAAGCAGACCACAGGACAGAATTTCATTAAACGACATGAAGTCTGCATATCATGACACAATGAAAACCAGACTCGGAGATAATGGTGGTTTGGACAAAACTGTTGATGTACAGTTAAACGGAACGGGCGGAGAGCTCTCAAATGGCTCAGTAGTTATTTCTGCCATAACTAGCTGTACAAATACATCAAATCCTTCAGTAATGATAGGTGCCGGCCTTGTTGCCAAAAAAGCAGTAGAAAAGGGTCTTTCTGTAAGTCCTACGGTTAAAACAAGCCTTGCCCCTGGTTCTAAGGTAGTAACTGACTACTTAGAGGATGCGGGTTTAAATACATATTTGGATAAATTGGGATTTAATCTGGTTGGATATGGCTGTACTACATGTATAGGAAACAGTGGGCCACTTCCAGAGGCAATAGAAACTGCTATTAAAGAAAACGATTTTAACTGTGCATCTGTTCTCAGTGGAAATAGAAACTTTGAGGGCAGGGTTCATCCTTTTGTAAAACTATCATATCTCGCTTCCCCTCCACTTGTAGTAGCATATGCACTTGCAGGTACTGTGGATATTGATCTTTCAAAAGATCCAATCGGCACAAATGATTCTGGCGAAGAGGTTTACTTAAAAGACATCTGGCCAACACAGCAGGAAGTTAGAGAACTAATTGAAAAATCCGTAACACCTGAAATATTCAACAAGGAATATGCAAAGGTATTTGAGGGCGATGATAAATGGAAGAGTATGGCAAGCCCTGAGGGCAAATTGTATGAATGGAATGAAGATTCAACATATGTACAGGAACCACCGTTTTTTGAAGATTTCGGACCCGATACTACAGATCCAACTGATATAAAAGGAGCTTATGTATATGCACTACTTGGAGATTCAATAACAACCGATCACATTTCTCCTGCCGGATCTATACCCAAAGACGGCCCTGCCGGTAAATTTCTTATAAGTAAAGGGGTTGATCCTTATGACTTCAACAGTTTTGGATCCAGGCGCGGTAACCATGATGTTATGATGAGAGGAACTTTTGCTAACATCAGAATTAAAAACAGGCTTCTTCCAGGAACAGAGGGTGGTGTTACGAAGTATATCCCGGGTGATGAAGACACTACGATGTTCGAAGCATCAGAAAAATATAGAGCCGAAGGCACTCCTCTAATTGTAATAGGCGGCAAGGAGTATGGGACCGGAAGTTCAAGGGACTGGGCTGCAAAGGGTACCATGCTTTTAGGAGTAAAAGCAGTTATAACGGAAAGTTTTGAGAGAATTCACAGAAGTAACCTTGTTGGCATGGGGGTGCTTCCACTTCAATTTAAACAAGGAGAAAATGCTCAAAGTCTGGGTATCACTGGTTTTGAATTATTCGATATCGAGGGGATTTCAGACCTCTCACCAAGAAAAAAGCTCAGTGTGACAGCTACAGACAAAGAAGGAAATAAAAAACAATTTAATGTAATTTGCAGGCTTGATAGTCCTGTTGAGATAGATTACATCAAGAACGGCGGTATTTTACAAACAGTGTTAAGACAAATGATAAGCGCAAATTAATTGCAATTTATAAATTTTTATATATATTCACTGTCCAAAAAATGAGCAAATAAGAGAATGATGCGAAAGGAGTATTATTGATGTCTAATGAAGGACAAACAATTGGTATAAACAAAAAGACTGGAGATATTGAAGTACCAGATAGTCCAATAATTCCATTTATAGAAGGAGATGGAACCGGGCCGGATATATGGCATGCATCACAGATAGTATTTGATGCTGCTGTTCAAAAAGCGTATAAAGGTAAGAAAAAAATTATCTGGCATGAAGTTCTGGCTGGAGAAAAGGCATTTGACCAAACAGGAGAATGGTTACCGGAACATACTCTAGAAGATCTTAAAAAGTATGTAGTTTCAATAAAAGGGCCATTAACTACACCAGTAGGTGGTGGAATCAGAAGTCTTAATGTAGCTCTAAGGCAGCTTCTTGATCTATATGCCTGCGTACGTCCCGTAAGATTTATAAAGGGCACACCAAATCCTGTTAAATACCCAGAAAGGATCGATGCTGTAATATTCAGGGAAAATACAGAGGATGTGTATTCAGGAATTGAATGGGAGAGTGGTACACCAGAGGCAGAGCAGGTAAGAGATTTTCTTGTGAATACTATGAAGGTAGAAATAAGAGAACTTTCTGGTATTGGTATAAAACCTATTAGTCCGTTTGGTACTAAAAGGCTTGTAAGAAAAGCAATCCAGTACGCAATCAAATATAATAGAAAGAGTGTTACGTTAGTACATAAAGGTAACATAATGAAGTTTACTGAGGGTGCGTTCAGAGATTGGGGTTATGAGCTTGCAAAAGAAGAATTCGGTAATGAAACAATCACTGAGGATGAATTGTGGGATAAGTACGATGGCAAAGCACCTAAAGATAAAATTATAATAAAAGACAGGATTGCTGATAATATGTTTCAGCAGATTCTTACCAGAGGTAATGAATACGACGTGCTTGCTATGCCTAACTTAAACGGTGATTACTTATCAGATGCTCTGGCAGGGCAGGTTGGCGGCCTGGGAGTAGCACCTGGAGCTAATATTGGTGATCCTTACGCTTTGTTTGAGGCTACACACGGAACAGCCCCAAAATACGCAGGACAGGATAAGGTTAATCCAGGTTCGGTGATACTTTCAGGTGTTATGATGTTTGAGTATCTTGGATGGACAGAAGCTGCAGAGCTAATTGTGAAAGCAATGGAAAAAACTATTTTAAATAAAACAGTTACATATGATCTGCACAGACAGATAGAAGGAGCAACACTTCTCAAATGTTCAGAGTTTGGACAGACTATTGCAGATAATATGGATGATATAAAACAAATCCTAATTTAAAATCTTTGGAGAGAATATAATGAGCAGACCTAAAATATCAGTAATAGGAGCGGGTAATGTAGGAGCTACAGCGGCCTTGAGACTCGCAGAATCCGAACTTGGTGACGTAGTTTTAGTTGATATAGTTGAAGACATGCCGCAGGGAAAGGCGCTTGATTTAATGGAGACAGGCCCTGTTGTTAAATATGATGTAAACATCACGGGATCAAATGGTTATGATGAGACAGCAGATTCGGATATAGTAATAATCACATCAGGACTTCCTAGAAAGCCTGGAATGAGCAGAGATGACCTGCTTGCCACAAACACTAAAATCGTAACACAGGTAACCACAGAAGTAGCTAAAAAATCACCTAATGCAATACTTATACTTGTAACAAATCCGCTCGATGCAATGACATATGTGGCTTATAAAGCTAGTGGCTTTCCAAGGGAAAGAGTATTAGGTATGGCCGGGGTGCTTGATTCTGCAAGGTTTAGAACCTTCATTTCAATGGAGCTAGACGTTTCGGTTGATAACATTCAGGCATTTGTACTCGGAGGACATGGTGATGATATGGTTCCACTTGCAAGATTTACTACTGTAGCCGGTATTCCAATAACAGAACTTATGCCGGAAGACAGAGTAGAATCAATAATTCAAAGAACAAGAGATGGTGGTGCTGAAATAGTTAAACTGCTTAAAACTGGCAGTGCATTCTATGCACCGGGTGCTTCAGCTGTTGAAATGGCAGAAGCAATTTTAAAGGATAAAAAGAAAATTCTGCCTTGTTGTGTTTATGCTGAAGGCGAATATGGTATTGACGGTACATTTGTAGGTCTTCCAGTTAAACTGGGAAGGGCAGGTATTGAAGAAATCATTGAGATCAATTTAACTGATAAGGAAAAAGAAGAATTACATATATCAGCAGGTCATGTAAAAGAGCTTTGTGACAGAATACATGAGCTTGGTCATCTCTAAAACCTAATTCGGCGACAATTTAATTTTTTATTAACAGCCTGAATATTTAAAAATAAGTGGGTTTTGTAAATTTTACAGTTTGGAGGAAAAAATGGGTAGTTCTGCATCACAGAATTATACGACTTTAAGAACCGATAATTGGAAGACAGCTCCTATGATTACAGCTGCAGTACTTGGTTCTTTTGTACTATATGCAACATGGAGGGCGCTCGAAAATCAGTATTATCTGGCTGAACCCTATCTTTCACCATTTTATTCTCCACTTATAAATCCCGAGTGGTGGCCTCTTTCGCCTGCTATCCTCATACTATGGGCACCGGGCCTATTCAGGTTTACATGTTATTATTACAGAAAAGCATATTACAGATCATTTGCGGGGATGCCCCCGGGGTGTGCAGTTGAAGGCAGAAGCAAAGAGAGTTATAACGGCGAGAGCAAATTCCCGTTAATATTACAAAACCTGCACAGATTCTTTTTTTATGCAGCTACGATAGTATTAATTTTCCTTTGGTATGATGCCTATAAAGGATTTAAATTTGAAGATGGCTATGGAGTTGGAATAGGATCGGTTGTATTAGTAATTAATGCATTTCTTTTGAGTATGTATTCTCTTTCCTGTCACTCATTTAGACACTTAATAGGCGGTAAGCTCAATATATTTTCTGCCTGCCCTACAAGATTTTCTCTTTGGAAGGGAGCAAGTTCACTAAATGAAAACCATATGCTCTGGGCCTGGCTCAGTCTTTTTGGCGTATGTCTTACTGATTTATATGTAAGGCTTGTAGCAACAGGTGTTATAAACGATGTGAGGTTTATTTAAAAATGGATAAATACGAAACACATGAACATGACGTAATTGTAATTGGAGCAGGCGGAGCAGGCCTTAGAGCCGCAATTGAAGCCTCTGCACAGGGAGCATCTGTTGGGCTTGTATGTAAATCCCTTTTGGGAAAAGCTCATACTGTAATGGCAGAAGGCGGTGTTGCTGCTGCAATGGCAAATGTAGCCCCTGAGGATAACTGGCAGACGCATTTCAAAGACACCATGAAAGGCGGAAAGATGCTAAACAACTGGCGCATGGCTCAAATTCATGCTACTGAAGCGCCTGACAGAATTCATGAATTAGAACAATGGGGAGCACTTTTTGATAGAACCAAAGAAGGTAAAATTAATCAGCGCGCTTTTGGCGGACATACCTGGAAAAGACTATGTCATGTAGGCGACAGAACAGGGCTGGAATTAATAAGAACGCTGCAGGATAAAGGTATTCACTCGGGTATTGACGTTTATATGGAATGCACGATTACCGATCTTGTTAAAGATGGCGACAAGGTAGTGGGTGCATTTGGTTACTGGAGAGAGACTGGAAAATTTGTACTATTTAAATCTAAAGCTGTAATACTTGCAACTGGCGGTATTGGTAAAATATATCAGGTTACGTCCAACTCATGGGAGTATACAGGTGATGGGCAGGCACTTGCTTATAACGCAGGCGCAGAACTAATTGATATGGAATTTATTCAGTTCCATCCCACTGGAATGGTATGGCCTCCAAGCGTAAAAGGAATACTTGTTACTGAAGCTGTTAGAGGAGAAGGCGGAATACTTACAAACTCTAAGGGTGAAAGATTTATGGAAAAATATGACCCTGAGAGAATGGAGCTATCCACAAGAGACGTTGTAGCAAGATCAATTTATACTGAAGCTCAGGAAGGCAGAGGTACTCCGCATGGTGGGGCATACTTAGATATATCTCATCGTGGCGCTGAATATGTAATAAAGAAACTTCCGAGCATGTATCATCAGTTTATGGAATTTGCAGATATTGATATAACAAAAGATCCTATGGAAGTAGGCCCTACAACGCACTATGTTATGGGCGGAGTAAGGGTTGATCCTGAAACTGGACAAAGCACCGTGCCTGGGCTATTTGCTGCGGGTGAGGTAGCGGCAGGAATGCATGGAGCTAACAGACTAGGTGGCAATTCTCTATCTGACTTATTGGTGTTTGGAAGAAGAGCCGGGCTTGGTGCTGCAGAGTATGCAAATGAAATAGATGCAAATACTTTAAATATGAATTATGGTCAAATTACACAGCATGAAAAACACATACTAGCTCCATTTAGCAATACTAATGGCAAAAACCCATACACAGTTCATCAAAATCTACAGGAAATAATGCAGAACTACTTTGGTGTATTCAGGATTAAAGATAAATTGGAACAGGGTTTAAAAGAGTTAGAAGCATTAATTAATGACTCACAGGTTCTTAGTGTAGAAGGATCGAGGATGTTTAATCCCGGGTGGAACCTGAGTGTGGATTTAAATTCGCTTTTTATTGTTGCAGAGGCTGCAGCAAAATGTGCACTACAAAGAGAAGAGAGCAGGGGTGCTCATAGCAGAGTAGATTTCCCTGAAAGCGATAATACAAAATGGAACAAAGTGAATTCTGTTATTTCTAAGGATGGAGATAAAATGAATCTTGGACTTTCTCCTCTTCCAGAAATGCCAGACGAGCTTAAAAGCTTATTTTCGGAGGATTCATAATGGCTGACGAAGCGGTACTAAGAGTATTTAGAGGCGATTCGGAAAAAGGTGAGACTGTAGACTACAAAGTGCCTGTAGAAGAAGGGATGGTTGTATTAGACGCCCTGCATTACATTCAGGCTAATTTTGATGGAGATTTAGCTGTCAGGTGGAATTGTAAAGCGGCTAAATGTGGATCTTGTAGTACTGAAATTAATGGTATGCCCAAACTATCATGCAAGACAAGAATGGACAGCCTTTCTCATGATGAGCCAATCACTGTTTATCCGATTAAAGCATTCCCTGTAATTAAAGACCTTGTGACAGATGTGAAATGGAATTTTCAAAAACATAAAGAGATACCTCCTTTCACTCCTCCAGAGGGTGAAGAAGAACTAACAATGTATCAGGAAGATGTGGAAAGAAGTCAGGAATTTAGAAAGTGTATTGAATGTTTTATGTGCCAGAATGTTTGCCACATATTAAGAGATAATAACGCTAAGGATGCATTTTTTGGACCAAGATATATGATAAAAATTGCCGAACTTGATATGCATCCTCTTGATACGGTTGATAGAAGCGAACTATTAAAAGAAGAGGCCGGTGTAGCATACTGTAACATTACAAAATGCTGTACTGAGGTATGTCCTGAGAGTATACATATAACTGATAATGCGATAATCCCACTAAAAGAAAGAGTTGTTGATAAATATTTTGATCCAATAAACTGGATACTTTCTAAATTTAAAGAAGGTTAATGAGTAGTAAATGATTTTGGAGGATATAAAGAGTTGAACATACATGAGTATCAGGCAAAAGAACTACTTGCAAAAAACGGAATGAACGTTCCGGCAGGAAAAGTTGCTACTTCAAGCGAAGAAGCCATGCAGATTGCTAATGATCTGCAGTCAGATGGTTTTGTAGTAAAGGCACAGATACATGCTGGGGGAAGAGGAAAGGGTGGTGGAGTGAAGCTTGCTTCAACTACTGAAGACGTAGGCAGACTTGCCTCAGATATTATTGGTATGAACCTTGTAACCCATCAGACAGGGCCTGAGGGAAAGCTTGTAGGTAAGGTACTTGTAGAAGAAGCCTCGCAGATAGAAAAAGAGTTTTATCTTGGAATGGTAATAGACAGATCTAAAGAAAAAATAGTAGTAATGGCAAGCCCTGAAGGCGGGGTAGAAATTGAAGAAGTAGCAAAGCACAGCCCTGAGAAAATTATTAAGGAATATGTTGATATTTCAACAGGGTTACTGCCATTTCAGGGAAGAAAGATTGCTTATTTTCTGGGTCTTAAAGGAAAAACAGCTAATAAGGCTGTAAATTTAATTGTTAGGTTATATGAAGTATTTGTAAACAGTGACTGTTCATTAGCAGAAATTAATCCTATGATTCTTACAAAATCAGATGATGTGATACCTCTGGATGCTAAACTCAATATAGATGATAATGCGCTTTACAGACACAAAGATTTACAAGCTTACCATGATCCTACTGAAGAAGACCCAACAGAACTGGAAGCAAAAGAGTGGGGCATAAGCTATGTTAAGCTTGATGGTAATATAGGATGCCTTGTAAACGGAGCAGGACTTGCTATGTCTACAATGGACATTATTAAGTATCATGGCGGTGAGCCGGCAAATTTCTTGGATGTAGGTGGTGGCGCAACTCCTGAACAGGTCACACAAGCTTTTAAAATGATTGTTAGCGACAACAATGTAAAAGCAATATTTGTTAATATTTTTGGTGGAATTATGAAATGTGACACAATTGCTACAGGAATAATCTCTGCTGCAAAAGAAGTAGGTATAGAGGTTCCACTGGTAGTTAGGTTAGAAGGTACCAATGTTGAGCTTGGAAGGGAGATGCTGGCTGATTCGGGCCTGAATATTATTACTGGTAAAGATATGAAAGAATGTGCTGCTAAAGTGGTTGAAGCTGCACAATAATACTGAAATTATTTATAAATTCACTTCTTGACAACCCTTTCTTCATGATTACTTTAAATTTTATTAATCTAATTTAAATATATAAGTATATCTTTATATTTTGGAGGCATTTCAATGGCTAAGAGTGTAATAATCGGAATCGATCTTGGAACAACCAACTCTGTGGTATCTATAGTGGAAGCAGGTGAACCTAAGGTAATTATTAATGATGAAGGCTCCAGAATAACCCCTTCTGTAGTGGCAATTTCTAAAGATGGAGAAATATTAGTTGGGAATCCTGCTAAAAGACAAGCTGTAGTAAACCCCGAAAACACAATATACTCAGTAAAAAGACTTATGGGACGTAGATTTGATGAAACTATAGAAGAAGCCAAAAAATTGCCTTATAAAGTTATTAAGAGTAAAAATGATGATGCATGGGTAGAGGTAGATGGAAAAGAATTTTCCCCTCCTCAGATATCTTCTCATGTACTTTCCAAACTAAAGGCAGCAGCAGAAACTTATCTGGGTGAAAAAGTAACAGAAGCTGTGATCACAGTTCCTGCTTACTTTAATGACAGCCAGAGGCAGGCAACTAAAGATGCCGGAAAGATAGCTGGTTTAGAGGTAAAAAGAATTATCAACGAACCTACAGCAGCTGCGCTTTCTTACGGTTTTGATAAGAAAAAAGAAGGAATGGTTGTAGTTTATGACCTTGGTGGCGGTACCTTTGATGTGTCTGTCCTTGAGATTGGGGATAACGTTATTGAAGTAAAATCCACAAATGGTAATACAAGCCTTGGCGGTGATGATTTTGACAGAACCGTAATGGATCATATTATAGGCGAATTCAAAAAAGATCAGGGTATAGACCTAAGTAATGATAATATGGCGCTACAGCGTCTTAGAGAAGCTGCTGAGAAGGCTAAAATTGAGCTTTCAAGCACTATGGAAACAGAGGTTAACCTTCCATTTATTACAGCAGATGCTAGTGGTCCCAAACATTTGGTCTTAAAGATTACCCGTTCAAAGTTTGAACAGCTTACAGAATCATTGATTATTGGTACTCTTGAACCCTGTAAACAGGCTCTTAAAGATGCAGGGCTAAAAGCTTCAGAGATTACTGAAGTAATTTTTGTTGGCGGTTCTACCAGAATTCCTATGGTTCATAAAGTAGTTACAGACTTTTTTGGAAAAGAACCGAATAAAAGTATTAACCCTGATGAAGTTGTTGCACTTGGTGCTGCAATACAGGGAGCAGTTCTTGGTGGTGACGTAAGGGATGTATTACTGCTCGATGTAACCCCGCTATCTTTGGGAATAGAAACACTTGGTGGAGTAATGACACCTATAATTACTAGAAATACTACAATTCCAACAAAGAAAAGCCAGATATTTACTACCGCTGAAGACAATCAGACCTCGGTAGAGATTCATGTTCTTCAGGGTGAAAGACAAATGGCCTCTGATAATAGAACCCTGGCCAAGTTTATACTCGATGGCCTACCCCCAGCACCAAGGAGTGTACCGCAAATAGAAGTTACATTTGATACAGATGCAGATGGAATTTTACATGTATCTGCTAAAGATCAGGCAACACAGAAGGAACAAAAGATAAAAGTAGAGGCTTCCAGTGGTCTAAGTAAAGACGAAATAGACCAAATGGTTAAGGATTCTGAGGATAAAGCAGAAGATGATAAAGAAAGAAAAGAGCTTATAGAAACAAGAAACAAGTTAGATGAACTGATTTACAGAACTGATAAGAGCTTCAAAGAATTGGGTGATAAACTAAGCGAAGAAGAGAAAAAAGAGCTTGAGGACAGTTTGGAACAGGGCAAGACAGCACTAAAAGGGGATAATAAGGAAGAACTCGAAAGTGCTCTTGAGCGCATTACGAAGTCATCTCATAAACTTGCCGAGCTTATGTATAAACAGGCATCAGAAAATTCCGATCAACCTGCTGATCAAAGCGCAGAAGAACAAACAGAACAAACAGCCGAATCGGATATTCCTACAGATGAATCAAATAAGAAAGATGACGATGTGATAGATGCAGAGTTTACAGAAAAATAAATAAGAGGTATATTGATTAAATGAAAGCAGAAATACATCCTGAATATAAAGAAGTAACCATAACATGTGCCTGCGGTAATGTTATAACCACCAGGTCTACTAAAACTGAAGACTTTGGAATAGATATATGTTCAAACTGCCATCCCTACTATTCCGGTAAAGAAAGATCAACAGAGTCCAAAGGCCAGGTAGAGAGATTTAGAAGAAAGTTTGGAAATAAATAAGCCGCGTTATAAATTAAATAATTTATTAAAAATAAGTATTTAATTAACATTTTCCACGATTTTTTTATAATCTTATTAAGAAATACCTTTACTTTTTCTGCCATATGATTCTATAATAGTAATTATTCTATTATGGAGAGGTACATATGAGTAGTGATTATCCCAGAGAAAACATAAGAAACATAACATTGGTTGCCCCACATGGAGCAGGAAAAACCAGTCTTGCAGAAGGTTTACTATATATAAACGGTTCTTTGGACAAATTAGGTAAAGTAGACAACGGGTCTACTTATCTCGATGCTGAAGCCGAAGAAAAAAACCGCCAAATGACAATAAATACCCAGGTAGGATATTATGATCATAAGGGTTTTAATGTAAACGTAATAGACACCCCGGGATTTCCAAATTTCTTATATCAGACAGAACTAGCTGTAGATATTACAGATACAGCAGTTTTGCTTGTAAGTGGTTTAGCTGATTCTAAAGAACAGATCGACAGATTTTGGGATATTATCAAATCCAGGAATGTATCAAGCCTTATATTTATGAATAAGCTTGATAAAGAAAGAGCTGATTTTGAGCAATCGTTAAATCATTTAAAAGACACATTAAAGATAAATCCGGTTGTATTATCAGTACCCATTGGCTCAGAACAGAATTTTAGTGGAGTTGTAGATTTGCTTAGCATGAAGTCCTATAGAATTGATGGCACTAAATCAATAATTGGTGATATTCCCGATGATTGTAAAGAGCTTAGTGAGAAATACAGAGAAAAACTAATTGAATCAATTGCTGAAAATGATGATGATCTGCTGGAAAGATATCTAAATGGTGATGAACTTACAGATGAAGAATTACAAAATACTCTTAAAAAAGCGGTAATTGATGGAAATGCCATACCTCTTGTCGTTGGTTCTGCTACTGAACTTACGGGACTTGATTACCTTTGCCAGACAATCAATAATATCCTTCCCGGGCCACTTGACAGAAAGAAGATAAATATTATTAAAGGTGAAGAGCAGTCAGATTTAAAACCCCTGGTGGACGGGCCTGTAGTAGGATCTGTATTTAAAACCATATCAGACCCGTATGCAGGAAAAATAAGTATTTTAAGGATTTTTTCGGGATCGGTGAACTCGGATGCAACTCTTATAAACAGTTCTGATGGTTCCAAGGTAAAGATAGGTCAAATTTCAAAGATACTTGGCAAGAGACTATCTAATGTTGATAAAGCCCAGTGTGGGGATATAGTTGCTGTTAACAAAATAAAAGAATTACACACTGCACAAACACTTACATCTGATTCAGAAGCAATAAAAGTATTACTATCCACTCCTCCACACGCAGTCCTCTCTTATGCAATTGAACCTCAAAGCAGAGGAGACGAAGATAAACTTATGCCTTCACTCTCTAAAATAGCTGAAGAAGATACAACACTTGATTATCACAGAGACGAAGAAACAAATGACTTCCTGCTTTCAGGTACGGGTCAGATGCATGTAGAGGTTATAGTAGAGAGACTAAAAAATGTATATGGCGTAACAGTAGACCTTAAAACTCCTAAAATCCCTTACAAAGAGACGATTAAAAAGAGTGCTAAAGCTGAAGGGAAGTATATTAAACAAACTGGTGGTAGAGGGCAGTATGGTGATGCGTGGATACAGATTGACCCACTTACAAACGGGCAGGACTTTGAGTTTGTTGATAAAATCGTAGGAGGAGTAATTCCAAGAAATTTTATACCGTCTGTAGAAAAAGGGGTAAAAGATGCAATGAAAAAGGGCGTCTATGCTGGATATCCGGTTACAGGCGTAAAAGTAACAGTATTTGATGGAAAATATCATCCTGTGGATTCCTCTGATGTAGCTTTTCAAATAGCAGGTTCTATGGGGTTTAAAAAGGCCATGGAAGAAGCAAAACCAACCCTGCTCGAACCGATTATGAAGATGAAAGTATTTACTCCAGAAGAAGTAATGGGGGATGTCATAGGCGATATCAATTCCAGAAGGGGTAAGGTATCAGGCATGGATACAGCGTCTGGAGGAAGTGAAATAAACGCAAATGTGCCTTTAGCAGAAATACTTACGTATGCTCCTGAACTACGTTCTATAACAAGTGGCAGGGGAAACTTTAGCGTCGAATTTTCACATTATGAGGAAGTACCTGCTCAGATAGCACAAAAAATAATACAACAACAAAATTCATCAGAATCTACAGATGATTAATTCTAGATATTACTTAAGTATATGATTTGTGCTTTTAATAATAAACATCCAAACATTCATGATTCTGTATTTATAGCAAAAAGCGCACAAGTAATTGGACAAGTTAGCATAGGTAAGTCTTCAAGCGTATGGTTCAATTCAGTTGTAAGAGGGGATGTAAATTACATAGAAATAGGACAAAGAACAAATATTCAGGACAACAGTGTATTACATGTTACAAAGAATACTTATCCTCTAGTAATAGGTAATAATGTTACAATTGGCCACAGGGTTGTAGTTCATGGCTGCAGTATTGAAGATAATACGCTTATAGGTATAGGCTCGGTATTACTTGATGGCTCAGTTGTAAATTCTAATTCTATTGTTGCAGCTGGATCATTAGTACCACCAGGCTTTAATATTCCCAGTGGAGTGCTTGCGGTAGGATCACCGGTGAAAATAAAACGCGACTTAAATGAACAAGAATTAACCTTAATAGATAAACTTTCAAATAACTATGTAGAGTATTCACTTCAGTATCTTTCACAGGATTTTTAAGACAACATTATATTGTGTATATAGCCGCAATTGATTTAGGAACTAATAGCTTTAGACTTCTTATAGCAAAAATTGAACTCAATCAAATAATTTTTGTTCAAAAAACAAGCATTATTACAGGTCTTGGTAAAGATTTTGATACTAACAATAAATTACTTTCAAAAAAATCTATCTCTCGTAGTTTGAAAGTACTTAAAAAATTTTCGTTAACATTAAAGCGTTTTCAAATAAGTAGTCTTAGAGCCGTTGCTACGAGTGTAGTAAGAAATTCCGATAATTCACAGGATTTTATAAAACAAGCAAGCAGTATACTAAATACAAAAATAGAGATTATAAGTGGGAAAAAGGAAGCAGAGCTTACTACAATTGGAGTATTAAATTCCGTAAATATTACTCCAGGAAATAAAATTGTAGTAGATATTGGAGGCGGGAGTACCGAGTTTGGTATTGTAGATGAAAATGAGAAAATAAATTTTGAATGTAGTATTAATCTTGGAGTTGTAAGCATTGCAGAGAAATTTAATCTTCGTAAGCCTATATCAGGTGAAGTGACCTTCACCCTGCAAACTGAACCAGGTAAAAGTAGAGAAATCTGGCAAAATAATGCAATAAATCAGGAGGTATTTTGCCATGAGGAAGTCAAGATTTACAGAACAACAGATAGCATTCGCTTTAAAGCAGGCAGAGAC
>JBFFSH010000052.1:0-17751 GCA_041572575.1 Thermodesulfobacteriota bacterium | reverse complement strand
CTTCTGAAATTACACTTTTATCTGTATCCGATTCGGGCTCAAATTTTGAAACCGAGTTAAGCAGTTCCATTACAGCAGCTATAGATGTATTAAACTGAAATTTTTCCAGATCATCAGTAACTTTTTTTATTGTTTTATGAATCTGGATTTTTAGCTCTTTTGCGCCCTTACTCAGGCCATCCAGTTTAGTAACTATATCCTCATTAGATTTCAGGAGATTAATATTTTCGCATACAATTCTCCAGACCCTGTTTAAGAATCTGTATGATCCTTCGACACCTTCATCACTCCAGTCGAGGTCTCTTTGCACCGGTGAGGCAAACATCATAAATACTCTTACGGTATCGGCGCCGTATTTTATTATCATATCATCAGGGTCAACTACATTGCCTATATTTTTAGACATCTTTGCCCCGTCTTTTATCACCATTCCCTGAGTAAGCAGATTCTTAAATGGCTCATCAATATCTGAAAACCCCAAATCCCTTAAAACCTTAGTAAAAAATCTGGAATATAACAAATGCAAAATCGCATGTTCGATTCCGCCAATATACTGATCTACGGAGAGCCAATACTTTACTTTTTCTGGATCAAAAACCCCTTTTTCATAATTCGGCGATGCATATCTCATAAAGTACCAGGAGGATTCCATAAAAGTATCCATTGTATCTGTTTCTCTTTTGGCATCCGAGCCGCATTTGGGACATTTCACATTTACAAACTCTTCTATATTCTCAAGAGGAGAACCCCCTTTACCAGAAAATTCAATGTCCAGTGGAAGCTCTACAGGCAGGTCTTTTTCAGGTACTGCTACAGTGCCGCATTTCTCACAATTTATCATCGGTATAGGAGCACCCCAGTATCTCTGTCTCGATATTCCCCAGTCTCTTAAACGGTAGTTTATCTGTCTTGTACCAATAATGTTTTCTTCTAAATAATTTATTACTTTTTCTTTTCCTTCATTTGATGGAGTACCATCAAACAGTGACGAATTAACCATCACCCCCGAATCAACAAAAGCCTCTTCTAAATCATCTGACTTAACCTCTTTATCTTGAGGACTTATAACAACTTTAATTGGAAGGTCGTACTGCTTTGCAAATTCAAAGTCCCTCTGGTCATGCGCGGGAACTGACATTATGATCCCCGTTCCGTAATCCATGAGTACAAAGTTAGCTATATAAATTGGCACTTTTTCATTACTCAAGGGGTTAATACAGTATGAGCCTGTAAACACTCCCTCCTTATTAGCGCCCTCAGAAATCCTTTCAATATTGCTCTGCTTTTTTATTCTACTAATAAATTCTCTGGCTTTATCTTCATTTTCTTTTCCGTTTATAAGTTTATCTACAAGCGGGTGCTCAGGAGCTATACACATATATGTAACTCCAAAAAGAGTGTCCGGCCTTGTGGTATAAATTGGCAGACTCTTTACATCATCCAGAGGCGATTCTAGTGGAAAATCTATCTCTGCCCCGCTGCTCTTACCTATCCAGTTTTGCTGCATAAGTAGTACTCGTTCGGGCCAGCCATCTTTTAGTGAATTAATGCTTTCAAGAAGTTCCTCTGCGTAATCTGTGATCTTAAAAAACCAGCCGTCCATCTCCTTAAGCTGCACTTCACTGGAACACCTCCAGCAAAGCCCCTCTTCTACCTGCTCATTAGCAAGAACAGTCTCACATGACGGACACCAGTTGACCTGCGATGATTTTTTGTATGCAATTCCCTTTTCGAACATCTTAATAAAAACAAGCTGTTCCCACCTGTAGTAAGAGCTGTCGCATGTTGCAAGTTCTCTTGTCCAGTCATAACTAAAACCCATCCTCTTTAGCTGCTCCCTCATCTGGGAGATATTTTCTTTAGTCCATTTGGCTGGATGTAGATTATTTTTAATTGCAGCATTTTCAGCAGGAAGACCAAATGCATCCCATCCAATAGGGTGAAGAACATTTAAATCCATTGTCCTTTTGTACCGGGCTATCACATCGGCAATTGTATAGTTTCTCACATGGCCCATATGAATCCTTCCGGATGGATAGGGAAACATCTCTAAAACATAGTATTTCTCCTTTTGGCTATCCTCTGTAGCTACATAGGTTTTAGCCTCTTCCCAGACCTTTTGCCACCTGGCTTCAATTTCCTGTGGGTTATAATTTTCTTCCATTAACAGATCCCTGACATATAATTATTTTGAATGGCTTATATTAAATAATGCTGATACTACTTTCAACAGTAATCAAATTTAAATTAATTATCAAAACGTGATATTATCAATTACACACTATGGACAGCAAAAGAGAAGAATTAATAAAATATTTTAAACAGCAAAAAGAGCTTGGGGTTGAGTTTTATTTTAACAAAACCGAAAAAGCAGACACTGTACATAAGCAAATTGAACAATTAAAAGAAACCAACAAATCTGCAGGAGATACAGAGATGCCAAAGAATACTAATCAAATGAACTTACTCGATAGCACAGCAGAAAAAATGACATTGGATGAAATTAGTGAAGAAATAGGCGATTGTACAAGGTGCAAATTACATGAGGGAAGAACTAATATTGTTTTTGGTGAGGGCAATGCCAATGCCAGGTTAGTATTTGTTGGTGAAGGCCCCGGAAGGGATGAGGACGAGCAGGGAAGACCATTTGTTGGAAGAGCGGGAAAACTGCTCACTAAAATTATACACGCCATGGGCCTGCAGCGCACAGATGTCTTTATTTGCAACGTCGTAAAATGCAGACCACCGGATAACAGAAACCCCGAAGCAGACGAAATGACCACATGCGGGCAGTTTCTTACTAAACAGCTTATATCTATAAACCCCGAAGTAATTGTCTGCCTTGGAAGTATTGCATCAAAGTATTTACTGAACCATAAGGGAAGCCTCGGAAGTCTCAGGGGAAAGTTTCATGACTATCAGAATTCCAAACTTCTTGTCACATATCATCCTGCAGCACTTTTGAGAAACCCGAATTTCAAAAAACCCCTCTGGGAAGATATGAAAATAGTACTAAAAGAGTTACAATTACCAGTACCGGGTGATTAGCTCAGTGGATTAGAGCACTGGCCTCCGGAGCCAGGGGTCGGGGGTTCGAATCCCCCATCGCCCGCCAAACCAATAAAGGGTAGCATCCCCATTTATACCATTTATAAGGTTTATAAATGGTTTTCTATCCTCTATTTAATATAAATAGTATTTACCCTTCTTATAAGGTATAATTATAATGATAACTTAGATAGAAGGATCCTACCAAGTACAGTATATTTACCCTCTATTATTTGGCAGCCTGCCTAATGACACTCTATTTATTTGTCTTATAAAACGTGGAATGTATTAAATAATTTAATATTACTTAATGCTTCTATGGAGGCTATGTTAAAAAAACTTGCCTGATTACTGTCCTTATATTTTTATTGAAATTACACCATGACAAAAAAGAGTGGAAAAATAAATGTGCTCCATGTAGCTACACTAAACCGGCCAATAAGACAAGATTTGGGCTACGGTCCTATAGAAACAGTAATTTATAATATAGACAAAGGACTTCATAAATTAGGACATCGTTCCATTGTAGCCTGTTCAGGTGATTCCTGTGTTGTCGGAGAAAAATTCACTACAATTGAGAAGAGTTTCAGTGAGTACTGGAGTAAAGATACATGCATACAGCGTGAAAACATGCGTAAACATCTCTTACTATCGCTTGATAGGGCAAAGAAGGGTGATATAGATATCATACACATGCATGATGCCATTATGGTTGAATATATTTTTAATGGAGTACTTGATTGCCCTGTCCCCATTGTTATGACTCTTCATGTACCTGCCGAAGACAAAGGACCGTTCAAACGCTGGAATGAGTCGCTCATTTCTACATCAGGTGTCTATTTTGTACCGATAAGTGAATATCAGAGTAAACAGCATGAGGGTTTAGTAAATGCCCAGAATGTCATTCATCATGGTATTGATGTAGAAGACTATCCCTATATGAGTAGTTCAGATAAACATAAATATTTATTCTCGATTGGAAGAATCACGCAAGATAAGGGACAGGATAAAGCCATAGAGATCGCAAAGAAAACTGGCTCACGTCTCATCCTTGCTGGTAATATACAAAACAAAGCGAAAGACAGGGCTTTTTTTAAAAGTTTGAAAAAGTCAATTGATCTTGTTGTTGACGCGGGCAAACCTCCCTTTAATGACAATTATTATGAAAAAGTAATGAAGCCTATTCTGGATTCCGATAAACAGATTATTTATATCGGAGAAGTTGATAGTGTACGGAAAAAACAGTGGTATAGCCACGCGCAGGCTACGCTTTTTTCTATACAATGGGGCGAACCGTTCGGGCTGGTACTTATTGAATCGATGGCATGTGGCACACCGGTGCTTGCTTTTAACAAAGGTTCGGTGCCAGAAATTGTTGTTGATGGAGAAACCGGCTTCATAGTGGATTCTGTTGATGGCATGGCTGAGGCTGTTAGTAAGATTCACCTTATAAATCCCGGTGACTGCCATAAACACGTGAAAAATAATTTTTCAATCGCCTCTATGGCCGAAAAATATTCTGAGCTTTATCATCAAATTATTCATTAAAGGAGCTTATGCCAAAAGACATTCCCGTAAGTAACGGATCATTTCTATTGAATTTTGATTCGGATTATCAGATTCGTGATATTTATTTTCCTTTTATCGGACAGGAGAACCATTCGGGCGGACACCCCTTTCGTTTTGGAGTTTGGTCGGATGGACAATATTCCCGGATGGGACCTGAATGGAAAAAAGATTTAAGATATCATGATAATAGCCTTGTAACAGATGTCGTTTTAAAAAATGATGATTTGGGTTTAGAACTCCGATGCTCAGATGTGGTGGATTTAGATTTGAACATCTATATCAAAAAAATTAATGTATCGAACCTCACCGACAAAGCGCGTCAAGTTCGACTTTTTTTTAGTCATGACTTTAATTTATATGGAAATGATATAGGTGGCACGGCTTACTTTGACCCACGGAGCTGCTCGATAATCCATTACAAAATCCACCGGTACTTTCTGATAAGCTGCTGGGCGCATGAACAATGGGGCGTGAAACATTTCAGCTGTGGGAGAAAAGAACATTTAGGAAATTTAGAAACCATTACAGAAACAAATAGTGGAGAGCTTAACGGAGAGGCATCAGCATGGGGCTCGCCTCATTCCACTATTGGAATTTGGCTGAAATTGCCAGCCATGGGGAAAGCAACCGCATATTATTGGATGGCGGCGGGAGTAACATATCCGGAAGTTACGAAGCTCAACTTGGAAGTCCATGAAAAAACACCTGAGCAACTGATCGTTCGCACATCGAGATACTGGAAATCATGGGTTCATAATGATTCGCTCCAGCTAGATAGCCTACCCAAATCAGTGACCGATGTTTATAACCGTAGCCTGCTCATATTAAGAACCCAGATTGATAATAACGGTGCCATTATAGCAGCGAATGATTCTGACATCATTCGATTTGGAAAGGATACTTATTCGTATATGTGGGGTCGTGACGGCGCTTTTGTTGCAGCCGCTTTAGCGAAGGCAGGGTACTCTCATGTATGCATGAAATATTTTAATTTTTGCGCACGTATTTTGTCAGACGAAGGCTACTTGTTCCAGCATTATAATCCCGATGGATCCCTTGCAAGCAACTGGCATTCCTGGTTGGTCGATGGCAAAGAAGTTCTGCCTATCCAGGAAGATTCAACTGCTTTAACACTTTGGGCGCTTTGGATACACTATAAGAGTTTGAATGATGTAGAATTTATCAGGCCTCTGTACAAAACACTCATAAAAAAAATAGCTGAATTTTTAGTTAGTTACAGGGACCCGCAAACATTGCTGCCACAACCCTCTTATGATCTTTGGGAAGAGCGTTATGCACTGCATGCCTATACTGTATCATGTGTGATTGCCGGCCTCAGAGCCGCTGCGAATTTTGCAATACTCTTTCAAGACACCTTCCTGGCTGAGAAGTATGACTCGGTGGCAGATGAATTGACGGAGGGGATCAGTCAACACCTTTACCATGACGGCTTAAAGCGATTCGCACGTTCAGGTACCAGAACAGATAGGGGTTATAAACTAGATGAAGTTATTGATATCAGCCTGTTAAGCCTGGTGACTCTCGGAGTTTTTGATGCTAAAGATCCTCGAATGATTGAAACAGCCAAGGCTGTACGTGAGGAGCTTTGGCTTAAAACTCCTGTTACAGGTTGTGCCAGATACCAGGGTGATGTCTATCAGCGCGCTGATGATAGCCCAAAAGACATCCCTGGAAATCCATGGTTTATCTCTACTCTTTGGTTAGCTGAATATTTTATTGATCAGGCAGAGAATCATGAACAGCTTCATGCAACCCTTCCCTATCTTGAATGGTGCGGAAAAAATGCGCTTCCTTCTGGTGTACTTGCCGAACAGATACATCCTGTAAGCGGTTTGCCTCTTTGTGTTTCACCTCTTACCTGGAGTCATTCCGCTTTTGTTTGGACAGTCCTGCGATATGTTGAAAAAAACGATGTCCTCAATAAAAACAGTTTCTAAAAAAGTATGAATGATAAGACAAACTGTAACTAGAAATTAATAAACGAAGACCTAATTTAAAGAAAACGTTATTTGTAAACAGAATGTATGTATTGCACTCATTATAAATATATGCTCAGATTTTAATTTTTATGATTTTAGGAACTTAGAGAACTATTGAATGTTAGCAGATACTTAGAAAATTGCTCAAAATGATCTCCGGAGCCAGGAGTCGAGGGTTCGAATCCCCCATCGCCCGCCATTTTTTCATACGATTTTCTAACAGTTACTCTTCAAGGTACTTTGTTATATGCTTCTTGAAATACTTATCCCTGTGGTCGGTGTTTGGAAGGTTTAGTGCTTTATTAAAACGATATTCCATCTTTTCCTTATTACCTATCTCTTTAAAAGTCTTTCCAAGTTCAAACTGAACATACACACTTTCAGGAAGATACTTCTCGGCTTTTATAAGCGCTTTTAAGAAATCTTCATTAGTGCCTTCGGGAAGACCGCCAAAAAATGCATTTGCAAATTTCTTCAAAAACCAGTTCAGGTTTGCTACTTCTCGGTAAAAAACACCCAAAGCCACATAGGCAGGGGCATAGTCGGGGTTGATTTCAATTGCCTTTTTAGCATAACTTTCAACATATCTTCCAAGCTTCACCTTATCTTTACCACCCTTAAATAGGGCTAAATTCCCCCTGGTTGCAGCTAGGTAAAAGTAGGTTTCGGCTTTTTCGGGAAACAATTCCCGCATTTTCTCGGAATATTGAAATGCATCTATAAAATACCTTTCAGCCTCCTTTGAGCCTTCCTCTTTTAAATCTTCTCCTACATCATTACAGGCTCTGGTAAGTTTCATCAATACTTCAAAACTCTCTGGGTCTAGTTCATAAGCTTTGGTATAACTATTTAATGCCTCTAAGTTATTGAAATCATTATAATTTATATCACCCTGGACTATAAAATGTCCCAATTCCTCCGCTCTTACAGCCAAAGAACCTAAAAATACCAAAGCAATAATCTTCGTAACAATCAAATATCTAGTAAATTCAGAATGTTTATACATGGTTATATCTCATTAAACTCATAAAAATTTATCTCTGATATTATGACTAAATTTTTCAACATAGTTGGCATAGCGTTTGCACTGTATATAACAGGGTGCTTTTTGTCTTAAATAAATTAAACTTTAATTGTAATGATAGAAATGAATTTACAAAAATTAACTAAAAAACAGTTAATTGATCATATAAATAGTCTTAACACTACTATTGGTAAACTACAATCTGAGCTTAGAGTTTCAGAAGACTCAGATATTCCTGATCAGGTTTCACAATTAGGTCATATACTTGATAACTCCCTTAATGAAATACTTATATTTGATGCTGAGACCTTTAAATTTGTGTTTACCAATCAATCGGCAAGAAACAACCTGGGGTATTCTGCTAAAGAATTTTATGACATGACTCCCCTTGATATTAATCCTGAACTCACACCTGAATCTGCTGACAAGCTTGTTGAACCTCTACTAAGTGGTGAGAAATCCAGGCTTAACTTTGAAACTGCTTTAAGAAGAAAAGACGGTTCAATCTATCCTGTTTATGTTGTTCTGCAACTTTCGACCTTTAACGGTCAAAAAGTATTTGTTGCTAATAAAATTGATATCACCGAGCAAAAAAAGGCTTTGGATGAGCTTCAGAAAAGTGAAAGAAAATATAAAGCTTTATATGATGATAACCCTTCCATGTATTTTACGGTTAGTGAGAAAGGAGTAGTTATATCAGTAAATAAATTTGGCGCCGAACAATTAGGATATAAACCAGATGAATTGATCCGTAAACCTGTACTAAATGTATTCTATGAAGAGGATAAAGAAGCTGTAAAAGAACAGTTCTCACTTTGTTTAAATAAACCGGGGAAAATTGTAAATTGGGAATTTAGAAAAATAAAAAAAGACGGCACAGTAATATGGGTTAAAGAAAGCGCCAGGGTTGTTGAGAAATCATCAGGTCAAATAGTAGTTTTGATCGTATGTGATGATATTACAGAACATAAAAAACTGGTAGAGCAGGCAACACAGCTTGGAGAAATTCTGGACTCATCGCTTAATGAAATCTATATTTTCGATCCCGGTACACTAAATCTTATTTTTGTAAACGAGGGTGCAAGAAAAAATCTGGGATATACACTGGATGAACTTACTTGTATGAATGCACTTGATATAAAACCAAAAATATCCGCTGAAGATATTACTGCACTGGTAAAGCCTCTAGTAAATGGAAAAACAGTTATTCTGGTTTTTGAGACAGAACACCAAAGAAAAAATGGCTCTCTATATCCAGTGGAAGTATATCTGCAAATCTCTCAATTTAATGGACAGGATGTATTTTTAGCAAATATTATAGATGTTACGGAAAGAAAAAAAGCACAGGAAGCTTTAAGAATAAGTGAAGAACGCTACAGAGTACTGCATGATCAATCCCCTATAGGTATATGTGTAATTGATAAGGATCTTAGAATCATTCAAACCAATCATAGAATGGTCGAGATGTTCGAGTCTACTCATGATAAAGTAATCGGACTTGATCTTAATAAATTAAAGGATAAAAGCTTTGTTCCTATTATTTCAGAAGCGTTTGAAGGAAAAATGGGCAAAACAGATGCCCTGTATAGCGCAACTACAAGCTCTGCATATAAATGGCTTTCTGTAAGTTCAGCCCCTATTAGAAATACCGAGGGAAAGGTCATATATGTTATTTGTGTTGTAGAAGATATTTCAGAAATGAAAAAAGCACAAGAAGCATTAGAGGCAAGCGAACAGCAGCTGAGATTGATAGCCGATGGTCTTCCAGTATTTATTTCCTACGTTAGTAAAAACCTGCGTTATGAGTATGTAAATAAATACTATGAAACATGGTTCGACACCGATATCAAGGATATTATAGGCAAGCACATTCGAGATCTTCATGGAAACAAAACTTTCAGCCTATTGGAAAACTATTTTAAAAAAGTACTATCAGGTTCTGAGCAAGAAGTTGAACATTCTGTTTTGCATCCTGAGATGGGTGAAAGATTTATAAGTGCTAAGTTCATCCCTCATGAATCCCAAGAAGAGATTTTAGGTTTTTATGTTTTAGCAACTGACATAACCGATAGAAAAAAACATGAAGAAGAACTCCTGCACACACAGAAAATGGATTCAATTGGGCTTCTGGCCGGAGGGCTTGCCCATGATTTCAATAACTATCTCACTTCTATATTAGGTAATATTGCTCTTGCCAAAATTGCGGTTCCAAAAGATAACGACGCATATATTAGATTAGAAAATACTGAAAAAGCATGTACACGGGCTAAAAACATTACTCAGCAGCTTCTAACTTTTTCAAAAGGTGGTGAACCTGTAAAAGAACCTTTGGATTTAGCAGAGTTAATAAGAGAAACCGCAGAGTTTTCTTCAAGGGGTTCTACAAGTAAATGCAACTTTGATATACAGCCCGACCTTTGGAAAATTGAAGCCGATAAAGGACAGATTGCCCAGGTAATTAACAATCTTGTGATCAATTCAATCCAGTCCATGCCTAATGGAGGATTAATTACCATATCTGCAATGAATAAGACAGACTCTACAAACGGAAATCACATACTCTTAGAAATACTAGACACTGGAATAGGAATTGAAGATAATCATTTGAATAAGGTATTTGATCCTTATTTTACTACCAAACAGTCCGGAAGCGGACTAGGTCTTACAACAGTTTACTCCATTATTAAAAAACATGGTGGCACTATAGATATCAGATCTCTTATAGGAAGAGGAACCAAAATATCAATTACTCTTCCGGCAATTAATTCTATGTCAGAAAAAACAACTCCCAAGAGAATTAATGGTATTTCAAAATATTCCGGAAAAGTTTTAGTGATGGATGATGATGATGAAGTAAGAGACGCCCTTTGCAATATACTAAGTAAACTTGGATTTAAAATTCAACAGACCAAAGATGGAGCTCAAACCATCCAGGAATATCAAAAAGCGTTAAATAATGGGAATATATATGATTTAGTAATCCTAGACCTTACTGTTCCTGGCGGAATGGGTGGAAAAGAAACAATTATCAAACTTAAAGAAATAGATCCTAATATCAATGCTCTAATATGCAGCGGTTATTCAAATGATCCTGTAATGTCTGAGTTTGAGAACTTTGGATTTAAGGGTGTTATTAAAAAACCCTATACAATAGATGATCTTAAGACGACACTCGACTCTGTACTATTGAAATAAATAGTTAGAATTTATCTAGTTACAGGACCTGAGTTTTTTCAAAATAATCTATAGTAATAAAAAATAACAAGACTATAATCTTACATATTATTATAGCTTTACTGCACCCTGTATTATGAAATACAAATCAAGACCTGTTATCGGTATTACCACTGACTATAAAGATAAATACTTCGGAATTGAAAAGACTTATTCTGCTTCAATAGCAAAACACGGAGGATTACCGGTGCTTATTCCTTCGCTTAGTAGTAAAAGAATTCTTAGAGAACTTACAAACAGCATAGATGGTCTATTGATACCTGGTTCAAGAGATATGAATCCAAAATACTACAACCAAAAGCCTCACAAAAAATTAAACCCAATGAACCATCAAAGAACAGTTTCAGAGTATATTATTTTAGAGCAGACACTTAAAAACAATATTCCTGTTCTTGGAATTTGCGGAGGTATGCAGTTCATCAATGTATATTTCGGAGGTTCATTATATCAGGACATACAGTCTCTTTTGCCAGATGCATTAAACCATGAGAAAGGAGCAGAGCACTCAGTTAACATAGTAAGCGATACAAACTTAAAAAAGATAATTAGAACAAACAGATTTAAAGTAAACAGCTACCACCATCAAGCAATAAAGAAAGTCAGTAAAGATTTAATTATTTCTGCAAGATCAGATGATGATATTGTAGAAGCTTTTGAATCTGAGGACGGATATATAACTGCTGTCCAGTGGCATCCTGAACTTGAAAACAATCTGGCGTCAGCACGGCTATTCAATCATTTTATAAAAAAGTCTGCTGAGAGAATCTAAATTAGTTATATCAACCATAATACTATTTTATATACTTTTATTATTTGTTCATTTTTTTTAGGTAAACTCCCATTACTTTGAATTTCATTAAGATAAAGGGTGCCCGGCAGCACAATCTAAAAAATATAGATGTAGATATTCCAAGAAACAGAATTTCTGTAATCACAGGTCTTAGTGGTTCCGGCAAGTCTTCTCTTGCTTTTGATACTATTTTTGCAGAAGGACAAAGAAGATATATGGAATCACTTTCTTCGTACGCCAGACAATTTACTGAAAACCTTGATAAACCAGATGTTGATTCGATTGAAGGTCTTTCTCCTGCAATCTCAGTGGATCAGAAAACTTTTTTAAGAAATCCCCGATCAACAGTTGGAACTATTACAGAAATCTACGATTACTTAAGGGTATTTTTTGCAAGAATAGGTAAACCATACTGCTACAAATGCAATGTGGAAATCAGTGCCCAGAATCTGGATCAGATGTTAGTAAGGGCATTAAATATGGATAAAGATAAATATTTGTTTGTTTATTCTCCCATAGTACAAGGCAGAAAAGGGGAATATAAGAAAGAGCTTGATGACCTGAGACATGAGGGATTTTTAAAGGTTAAGATCGATGGACAGCTTTTTGATCTTGATGATGAGATAAAAATAGACAAGCAAAAAAAACATAATATAGATGTTCTAATAGATGTAGTGGAAATTAACAATAAAGCATCTGAGATAATGTTAACCGATGCAATTTCGGAATCTCTTAAGAGATCAGGTGGTGTTGTAGCCATTGAATCGGACAGAGATAACAGACTTATACTGAGCGAGAATTTTTCATGTCCTGTATGCAGTATGAACTACCCGGAAATCTCTCCCAGACTTTTTTCATTTAACAGTCCGTACGGTGCTTGCCAAAAGTGCCAGGGAATAGGCACCGACACGTTCTTTGATCCTGAACTCGTGGTAGAAAACTGGGATAAATCTATTAATGAAGGAACTATAATACCATGGAAAAAATCCAAATATTTCCTTGATATCATGCAAGGCGTATCAAAACACTATGATTTCAGTCTGGATACACCTCTAAACAAATACTCAAAAAAAATCTCAGACATAGTCTTTTATGGAAATCCGGATGAGAGGATAAAATTTCGAAAAACCAATAAAAAATCAAGTGAGCAATATTCTGATACATTTTCCGGGATTATTGGAATGCTCTCAGACTGGTATGGCGAAACAAATTCAATTGATATAAAAGAGACTCTTTCAAAATATATAACAACTTCTGTTTGCAGTGAATGTGGTGGAGCCAGGCTTAGAAAAGAAAGTCTTTCTATCCTTGTAGCAAATAATAATATTTTTCAACTTTCAAAGCTATCAGTTTCAGCCTCTATAAAGTTTTATGAAAAATTAAAATTAAGCGGCAGAGAACAGCTTATTGGAAAAGCAATAGTTAGTGAAATTCTAAGCAGGCTCAGTTTCCTTGCTGAAGTGGGTTTAAATTACCTATCGCTCGATAGATCCGCCCCGACACTTTCTGGCGGTGAAGCACAGAGAATAAGGCTTGCAAGCCAGGTAGGTTCTAACCTTACTGGGATCACATATGTACTTGACGAACCCACAATTGGTCTTCACCAAAGAGACAACGCCCTGTTAATAAACACTCTTAAAAGACTGCGTGATAAAGGAAACACCGTAATTGTAGTTGAGCATGATGAAGAAATGATAGTAAATTCTGATCATGTGATTGATATTGGCAGGGGAGCAGGGGAGCTTGGAGGCGAAGTAATACACAGTGGAGACAAATCTAGATTAATAAAAAACAAACAATCTCTTACTGGGAATTATATTTCCGGAAAGCTCAAAATAAATGTTCCTAAAAAAAGAAGAAAACAAAACGGACAGTATATACTTATCCAAAACCCCTCAGAGAACAATCTGAAGATAAACGAAATTTCAATACCACTTGGTTTATTTAACTGTATCACCGGTGTTTCAGGTTCTGGCAAGAGCACGCTTATAAACGATATTTTGTATAAATCACTAATGAAAACGCTATATAAGAGTAATATTAAGCCAGGAAACTGTAAGGAAATTTCAGGTGCTGAAAACATAAAAAGAATTATTAATGTAGATCAAACACCAATAGGCAGAACTCCCAGGTCAAACCCTGTTACGTACACTGGGATTTTTACAGAAATTAGGCAGATGTTTTCAATGCTTCCGGAATCAAAGCTAAGAGGATACACATCTTCTAGATTTAGTTTTAACGTAAGCGGAGGGAGGTGTGAAGAATGCAAGGGTGGGGGAGTAATAAAAATAGATATGCACTTCCTTTCAGATGTGTATGTTAAATGTGATAAGTGCTCAGGCAATAGGTACAACGACGAAACACTCCAGATAAACTATAAGGGAAAGACCATCTCAGATATATTAAATATGACTGTTCATGAAGCTTTGGATTTTTTTATTAATATCCCAAAAATCAAGAAAAGCCTGCAGGTATTGTCTGATGTAGGACTTGAGTACATAAGGCTTGGACAACAGGCCACTACACTTTCCGGCGGTGAAGCACAGAGGATAAAGCTGTCAAAGGAAATGTCTAAAAGTTCTTCTAAAAACACGCTTTACATACTCGATGAACCTACAATCGGACTACATTTTGAAGATGTGAAAAAACTGCTTACAATCCTGCAGGAGCTTGTAGAAAAGGGAAACAGTGTGATCGTGATTGAACATAACTTAGACGTAATTAAAAGTGCTGATTACATAATTGATCTAGGTCCTGAAGGTGGAGATAAAGGAGGCAGGGTAGTAGCAAAAGGAACACCTGAAAATATTATTAAATCTAAGAATTCTTATACGGCAAAATACTTAAAAAAGGTATTACACTAACACACAAAGGATAAAACTTGGATATTTTTCAATCTATAATTCTTGGAATAATACAGGGCATAACAGAATTCTTTCCTATAAGCAGCACGGCTCACCTGGCATTGATCCCTTGGTTTTTTTCTTGGAAAGACCCGGGGCTAAGCTACAACGTAGCGCTTCACTTTGGAAGCCTTTTTGCAATTTTGGTTTATTTTAGAAATACATGGAAACTTGTAATTTCACAGTTTATTCAAGGTGCTCTTAAACGAAACTTTAATGATTTGGAGTATGGCAGGGTTGGCCTGTTTATTATTTTAGCAACTATCCCAGCTGTAATAAGTGGACTTTTATTTGAAACCTACGCTGCCGGAATACTCAGACACCCACTCATAATAGCAGGTTCACTGCTAATATTTGGTCTGCTATTACTTTATTCAAATAAAGTTTCCAAAGAAAAAAGATCCATAAACAATATGACTATAAAAGACAGCTTAATTATAGGAGCTGCACAGGCTTTTGCCATAATACCCGGAGCTTCCAGATCTGGAGTAACAATTACCGGTGCACTGCTAAGAAACTTCAAAACCGATGAAGCTGCAAAATTCTCTTTTTTAATGGCAGCTCCGCTCATAGTAGGTGCCACAGTCTATGAATCCAGACATATGTCAGTGGAATCTATTTTTCAGACTCCTTTTTTAATAGGAATATTAGTCTCTGCAGTCTTTGCTTTTCTTGCCATTAAATATCTACTTAGGTTTGTTAGATTCAGAGGCTATAAATATTTTGTTTATTACAGAATCGTACTTGCTGCCGTAATAACGTTAATGCATTTCTTAGGGTAGAATGTACCAAACTCAAATATATAACCATAAAAATTGACTACAATAATAACGGCAAACTTTAAAGAAATTGAACAATTTATAAGTCACTGCAAAATGTTAAAACATTATTCTTCAAACAGCCTCAAAATAAAAGATATAGAACTTAATTCTAAACTCTACCAAATAATACAAAGCGGAGTTGGGATAAAAAATGCCAGAATAGCAGTCAGCTACGCTATAAATAACCTGAAATCTGAGCAAGTTTATATAACAGGAGTATCCGGGGCATTGAATTCAGAATTAAAAATAGGAGATATAATAATCTCAGATTGGGTTTATAGCATCATAAAGGATGAAAGGATAAACCTTAGATACATAAATGACAAAGAGTTATCAGGAATTAAAACCGGCGGATTACTCACACATAACAGGTTTGTTAATACCAGTAAAGCTAAGAATGAATTAAAAACGAAGTCTAAAGCAATAATTGTAGATATGGAAACATGGGGAGCTGCTGAGGTTTGCAGGAAGTTTGACATCCCTTTAACCAGCATTAGGTCAGTTTCCGATCTAGCTTCGGATAATCTGCCTGATTTTGGATATATTTATAGCTCTAATGGCAGCCTGAATACAGTAAGATCGGTAAAATATTTTATTAGAAATCCATATTTGTTTTATAAGTACCTTGAGTTTAGATTTATTAAATTAAAAAAATCCTCTTGCAGTTTATCAGCTTTTTTATTACAAATATTTGATAAACAGTATACGTAAACTAAAAGGTTAAATATGAAAAAACTACTTTTTACAATATTAATTATTTTTATTTTTGTACCCATTGTACATGCCAATCAATCTAGGTCTGACACTATAGTCCTCAAAGCAATGGAGCAGGAACTGAATAGGTCTATGAGCAAGCTTAAGCTTGAAAATTATGATAAGCCATATTTTATGAGCTACCTTGTAAAGGAAAATACAGTAAATCAGTTGATGGCTAAATTTGGATCCCTAATAGTTTCTGAAAGCAGCAAGACAAGAGAGCTTTTTGTGGATGTGAGAGTTGGCAATTATCAGTTCGATAACTCAGAGAATGGTCAGACTGGAAGCAGTCAGAGCTACAAGAGGAACAATTACTTACCTGTTGAAAACGATATTGATGGTATAAGGGCTGTGATTTGGCAAGTAACAGACGATACCTACAAAAAAGCTCTTACCCAGTATTTTACTAAAAAAGCAAAGAAAGTGCAGGAAATAGATGAAGATAACCTTCCAAGCTTCTCAAAGGAAAAGCCAAGCACTTATATAGGCAAGGAAAAACAGATTCTTTTTAATAAAAAAGAGTGGGAGACTAAGCTTAAAAATATTTCTTCTGTAGTAAAAGAGTATAAGGAGCTCAGTGATTCTACAGTTACCTTTACGGCTCAAAAAGAAACTGTTTTCTTTATAAGCTCTGAAAAATCAAAATATATTACAGACGACATATTGTATTCTATTAATATCGATTTATCAGCCATATCAGAAGACGGAAATGTTATAAATAATTTTGCAAGTTTTCATTACAAAGACCCCACGGATATTCCTGATATAGATACACTAAAAAAAGAGTTTAGAAGAGTTATAGACGAGGCCTATGAAATCAAAATTGCTGAGTCTATTAATCCTATCAATGTTCCTGCAATTTTAGAACCCGAGGCTGCAGGAATTTTATTTCATGAAGCAGTTGGACACAGACTAGAAGGCGAGAGACAGATTGATGATACACAGGGACAGACATTCTCTGAGAGAGTGGGAACAAGGATAATTCCTGCCTTTCTCTCAATAGAAGATAACCCAACCTTATATGAATTTAACAATGAAAGCTTACTAGGATATTATTTATTTGATGATCAGGGAATAGAGGGTCAGAATGTAACACTTGTAAAAAATGGTATTCTTAAAAACTTTCTTCTTTCTCGCACACCAATAAAAGGGTTTTTAAATTCTAATGGCCACGCTAGGTCATCAAACTCACGCTCCCCTATGGCCAGGATGAGCAATCTAATAATTAAATCTCAAAATGAAGTACAAAAAGATGAACTTCAAAAACTATTAATTGAAGAAGTTAAAAAACAAAAAAAAGAGTTTGGACTTATAATCAAAAAAATGACAGGAGGAGAAACCAATACCTCTACATATGATTTTCAGGCTTTTAAGGCAACCCCAATCCTGCTGCATAAAGTAGACCCGGAGACCGGAGAGCAAACCCCGGTAAGAGGAGTTGAAATTGTAGGCACTCCACTAATCTCAATAAATAAAATCATAGCAACCGGAAATGATTATAAAGTATTCAATGGTTTTTGCGGTGCCGAATCCGGCTATGTACCCGTTTCAACCATTGCTCCAAGTATTTTAATTTCAGAAATTGAGCTTCAGAAAACCACAACAG
>JBFFSH010000051.1:0-17785 GCA_041572575.1 Thermodesulfobacteriota bacterium | reverse complement strand
ATACAATGGAATTGACAGAAAACACTTTGTTTTGTATCTAAAAGAGATGGAATTTAGATTTAATAACAGAAATGTAGATTTAGTTAATAAAATAAAGGAGATTCTGCATTACTTATAGCTCTGTTCTATGCGAGCTCCTTAAATAATTATCATCAATGATAGGGATAACACCTAAAACATGATTCGCGCTTTTTTCGACAGTGTGAGGGACCTACTACCGATTATTCTAGTAGTCGCTTTTTTTCAAATCATCGTACTACAGCAACCTTTTCCAAACCCTTTAAAAATTTTTATCGGCTTGTTTGCTACAATTTTGGGGCTAACATTTTTTATCCAGGGCCTAAATTTGAGTTTGTTCCCTGTTGGAGAGGAATTGGCAGAAGCATTTGCAAAAAAAGGAAGCATATTTTGGTTTATTTTGTTTGCATTCGCCTTGGGATTCGGAACAACGATTGCAGAACCAGCCTTGATCGCAGTTTGTACTGAAGCAGCAAAAGTTATGGCGGCCGCTGGTTTCATACAAGATACCGAAACAGCACAATATAACTACGCTACCGGACTTCGGTATACAGTCGCTCTATCTGTTGGATTTTCTCTTATTCTTGGCGTCATCAGAATTATAAAGGGGTGGCCGGTTCACTGGATCATTATATCAGGCTATATTGTAATTGTTATTCTGACACAATTCGCCCCGCGTGAAATTATTGGCATTGCTTATGATTCAGGCGGCGTCACAACATCAACAATTACAGTGCCGCTTGTGACAGCGCTCGGAATTGGATTATCAACTGTTATCAAAGGGCGCAATCCCATGATTGACGGATTTGGACTCATTGCGTTTGCCAGTCTTTTTCCTATCGGTTTTGTTTTACTTTATGGCTTGTTATTCTGACTATGTTTGAAACAATTATTCCAACATTCCTGTCGACTATAAAAGACGTTTTCCCAATTATAGCCTTATTGTTCTTTTTTCAGTATATTGTTCTTAAGAAGCCAATCAGAAACCTTAAAAAAGCGATTATAGGATTCACATACGTCACAATAGGACTGTCACTGTTTCTTCTGGGACTGGAAAAAGCCCTTTTCCCTATCGGTGAGGTAATGGCCAAACAACTCACGGCACCGGAATTTATTGACTCTGCTTTAGACCGGACACCGGAATGGCAGGATTATTACTGGGTATATATTTTTGCGGCAGTCATAGGATTCTCAACAACAATTGCCGAACCCTCTCTTATTGTCGTTTCCATCAAGGCAAATGAAATGTCGGGAGGCGCTATCGGCTTCTGGGGCCTGCGGCTCGCAGTTGCCATAGGTGTTGCCCTTAGCATTGCCTTGGGTGCTTTTCGTATTGTTACAGGCACCCCCTTACATTTTTATATGATTGCCGGATATATCGTTGTTATCATTCAGACTTTGTTTTGCCCTAAATGGCTTGTTCCTCTGGCCTATGATTCAGGTGGTGTAACAACATCAACCGTAACTGTACCTCTAGTCACAGCTTTAGGGTTGGGGCTGGCCTCTACTGTTCCTGGGCGGAGCGTGCTTATTGATGGATTTGGCCTCATAGCTCTTGCGAGCCTATTTCCCATGATAACAGTTATGGGGTATGCTCAATTGTCACACTTTTTAGACAAAAATCGCAATAAAAAATCTAAAAGGAAAGGGACTTAATAATGGACTTAAGACTAATCGTCGCCCTTGTTTCAGATGACTATTCAGAAAAAGTCATTGATAAAGCCCGCGAAATGGGAGCTACTGGTGCATCAGTTATAACCAGTGGACATGGAGAAGGCTTAAAACCTCATAAAACTTTCTTTGGTCTCACATTTGAAGGTCAAATCGACATGATATTGTTTATTGTCGAAAAACATTTAAGTCGTAACATACTGGAAGGAATCTCGGAAGTAGCAGGTTTTGATAGCGCTTCAGGCTCAGGCGTCGCTATGCAGTTAAACATCGAAGATGCCGTAGGTTTAAAAACGCAATTAGAAACAATTGAATCTGAAATCGAGGATCAGTTATGAACACCAAAGAAAAAGTTATAAAAGTTAATGAAGTTATGACCCCAGATGTTAAAACAATTGATGGTCTGGCAACCGTTGCAGAGGCCATTCAAAGTATGAAGGAAAAAAAATATGGCGCTCTAATTGTTGATAGACGCGATGAGCACGATGAATACGGTTTTATCACGGTACAAGGTATAGCAAGGCATGTAATTGAAAATAATCTTTCTCCTGAGCGCGTGCATGTGTATGAAATAATGAATAAACCTGTTTTAAGCGTGAGGCCTGACATGAATATACGTTATGCCATAAGACTTCTCGAACAGATTGATCATGGAAGAGCTTTGGTAATTAAAGATGGCAAGGCAGTAGGCATTGTTACCATGTACGATATGGTCATCCATTATATGGATAGCAATGTTTAATGAATGTCAAACCCCGGAATTTAGGTCCACTTTCAGAGTTAGAATTTATTAAAATTTTATCAGTAAATTGATATAAATGCTTGTTCATATTCTTGGTTTTACCTTTATTACATCCCAATAATAAGAATGAAATGTATTTAGTTTGTATAATAAATAATATATTATGATTTTTATTAACATAACGATTAATAATTACAAACCAAATGCATAACAAACTTTATAAACAAATAATCTATTTAATCACCCACCCCAAAAGAAACAAGAATAAATTTCTATATTTTTTCGTATCCATTGTCGTGCTTTTGTTATTTATCCCATTTTTAGAGGGTGAAAAGTACACCTCTGCACTGCTACACTTACTTACTACTATAATTTTATTAACTGGCATTTATGCAGTTAGTCACACAAGAAAACAGATTGTTATCGCTTCAGTGTTAGGACTACCGTGGTTAATTGCAAACTGGGTCAGCCTTTTTGTTGCAATGAAGACCCTTGGACCTGGAGCAATAAGCTGGGGAGCACTTTTTTTCATTTATACAACAACAATAATGTTTTCTCATGTGATTAAGGGTTCCAAGGTTACAATAGAAACACTGTTCGGAGCCGTTAGTGTTTATCTATTAATAGGGCTTATATATACAAGTTTATACGGCTTATTGGAGATACTATCTCCCGGTTCTTTTAATCTGGCTGATTCATCGGGCAACATTTATCCATTTAAAGTTACAGAGCTCATTTATTTTAGTTATGTTACTCTAACTACACTCGGTTATGGTGATATTATTCCCGTAAGCTCTTATGCCAGGTCACTTGCGATATCAGAGGCCATAATCGGACAGTTATATCTCACAATACTTGTTGCAAGACTTGTCGGACTTCATATCATCTATTCAAAATCGTAATAAATAATCTATAATAACATTAACTCAATGTAGGGGAGTTCAAATGAAAAAAATATTATTAGTTGTTCTACTAATCATAATAGCAATTGCAGTTACGCCTTATTACTTCGGAATGAAAGCTGAAAAGCAGTATCACGAAATTGTATCAAAAATTAAACAATCACCAAATGTAACAGTAAAAAAGAAAAGTTATGAGAGGGGATTTTTTAATTCTAATGCAAAAACAATTCTTGAAATCAAAAGTAAGTCAAAGAGCATAATTCTAAACTCTGAAGATAATATTACTCACGGACCTTTTGATATCATGGGATTTACAAAAGGTAAAATAAACTTAACTCCATTTGTTGCTACAGTAGATTCAGATGCAACAATAAAAATACCTGTAACCACTGACAGTGGAGAAACGAAAACTATAGCAATGAACTCTGAAGGAAACACTGATATTAGTTTTGATGGAACAGCTGAGAGCAGATACATAATTCCAAAATATAAGATAATCAAGCAGAGTGAAAACCTTGTATTTAACTGGAGTGGTGTTGAAATGAATTTCATCTATGATTATAAGTCCAACAACTTAAACAGCTCATTTCTATCCAAATCACTGGATATCACAGACCCTGATACGACATTTAAAATTTCTAACATTACAGCCAAATCAACCACGAGTGATATAAAACAAAATCTGCAAAGCCTTACCGGAGATTTTGAGATGAAAATAAAATCCATTAAGTTCGCATCTGCAGATGAAAAAATAGATATGAGCAATCTAAGTTTTTCCGGTTTTTCCAAAACCAGCAGTGGTAAGCTTAATATGGGCATGAAAGTTATAGGCGATAAACTCATCACAAGTGAGTATGAATTTGGCCCACTTACTTACGATATCGCTATAAAAAATATAGATGCCGCAGCGTGGGAAAAAATTCAGGATTCTGCAAATAAAATGAAAGTAGCCGACAGTCCTATGGAGCAGGGAATGCAGGTGATGGGCGTTTTGCCAGAACTTGTCAAGCATTCCCCTGTTATAGAAATAAAGCAGCTTAGTCTTAAAAGCAGCCTCGGTGACTTAAATGCGGATGCAAGAATAAAAGTAAAAGGCGATAACCCTGAAATGCTTCAGAACATACTACTTATAGGAAACACTCTTGAAGCAGAGGCTTCAATTGTTGCTTCAAAAAGTCTTGTAGATTTTTACATCGAAAAGACTTCAACCAATCAAGACATCGAAATTGAAACTGATAACAATAATGTATCCGAGGGTGCCGACAAGCTATCAGAAGGGCAAGTATTTTTAGAAGGTGAGATGAAAGATAGTATAGAAAGTTCTGATAACAGTTCAGGTATTAAGAGTTTTATAGATAACGGCTACCTGATACCTGATGGTAAAAATTATAGTTTTAAAGCCTCTCTTAAACAAGGTCAGGTAACTATTAATGGAAAACCGGTTCCACTTGCACAAATGATGCTTCAATAAATGATTCAAACATTAAGATATATAATTCTTTTCTATATCCTTATATTTAGAAAGATCTATTAATTTTTCAAAATCACCAAAGCTGTAGTCATTTTCATATCCGATAGTAGTCTTATTATCCTTTAAATATTTAAAGCAAGATTTTACAGAATTTACCGCTGCAAAAAGCCCCGATACAGGGTATACAACTATTTTAAATCCCATGAGGTTAAGCTCGTCTGCTCTGAGAATAGGTGTCTTCCCCCCTTCTACCATATTTGCAAAAAGTGGTGTGCCTGCAAATGATTTTACGATCTCCTTCATCTCATCAATACTCCTTGGAGCTTCAATGAAAATTACATCCGCCCCGGCATCCTTGTACTCATGCCCTCTTTTTATAGCCTCATCCAGACCAAGTTCAGCCCTGCTGTCAGTCCTTGCAACAATAACGAGATCCTTGCCTGCTGTCTGCCTTGCTGCCTTTATTTTCTGCACATGCTCTGAACAGGATAAAACTTTTTTACCTTCCATATGACCGCACTTCTTCGGCCACTGCTGATCTTCTAAAATAATCCCAGACACTCCTGCTGCAAGCGCCTGTTCAACTGTTCTTATTACATTAATCGGATTTCCATATCCCGTATCCATATCCGCTACAACCGGAATACTTACGCTTGATACGATATTTTTTACAGATTCCATCATTTCAGATGCGGTTATTAACCCATAGTCAGGAAGCCCCAGTCTTACGGCAGATATACCAAACCCACTTGTAAAAACTGCTCCAAAACCTGTAGTTTGGGCAATCTTTGCACTAAGGCAATCATACACCCCGGGAAGCACCAGGATTTCATCTCCCTCAATCATCTGTCTTAGTCTTTTAGTTTTTCTCACATTGCTCTCCATATAATAATAATAAATTATTGACAATGAAATAATTATAGGGATTTAATATAACGCTAATTTATATATTATGGAAAATTTAAATTTTGTCCCCAAACAGGCGTTTGTAACAAAAGGAGTAGGAAAGCATAAGCATAAGCTTACAAGCTTTGAAATGGCGCTTAGAAATGCAAAGATAGCAGAGTATAATCTTGTAAGGGTTTCGAGCATATTTCCTCCCGATTGCAAACTCATCCCCACAGCCTCCGGGCTTAAACAAATGAACCCCGGCCAGGTGGTATTTTGCGTGATGAGTGACAACGCAACCAATGAACCAAACAGGCTCATTGCATCTTCAGTAGGCATAGCAATTCCTAAGGACAGCAGCAGATATGGATATTTATCAGAACATCACAGTTTTGGTGAAAATGATAAAGTGGCAGGTGAATACGCTGAAGACCTTGCCGCGGATATGCTAGCCACTATTCTAGATGCCCCGTTTGATCCGGATAAAAGTTATGACGAGCAAAAAGATATCTGGAAAATAAGCGGTCATATTGTAAAAACAAGGAATATAACTCAGTCTGCAGTTGGTGATAAGAAAGGTCTTTGGACTACAGTTGTTGCAGCAATAGTTTTTGTTTTGTGATATTGAGTATTAGACTAATGCCTTAGCATTTCTCTTGCGGCATCAATGGTTTTTTGAGTAATTTTTACTCCACCCATCATCCTTGCAAGTTCATCGATCCTCTTTTCCTTATCCAGTAAATCGATTTTTATCTTTGTAGAGTTATCTATAAACTCTTTTTTTACAGTGATGTGAGAATCTGCAAACTTTGCAACCTGAGCCAGATGCGTAACGCAAAGAACCTGATGATTATCAGATAACTTTCTTATTTTAGCTCCAACACTTTCTGCTACCGCTCCTCCAATACCTGTATCAGGTTCATCAAAAATAAGTACTGTCTGCCCGTCAGACTTATTCATTATTGTTTTTAAAATAAGCATGATCCTGGATAGTTCTCCACCAGATGCTACTTTTGCAAGAGGTTTACTCTGCTCATCAGGATTTGCCGAGAAATAAAATTCAACTCTATCAATGCCATCCGAACTGACTGGTTTATCATCAAATTTTATTGCAAATGTACAATCCTTAAGCCCTACTTCCCTAAGTCCTGCCTCGATTCTTGCCGACATTTTTACTGATACATTTCGCCTCTTATGCGACAGGTCATTACACAAACCTTTAAGAACCGTAAAAGTCTGTTCTTTTTTATCCTCCAATTCTTCTATTTCAGAGGATAAATTTAATAGACTATCTAATTCCAATTGATAATCATCTTTCTTTTGTAAAACATCTTTTATAGATAGTCCATACTTTCTTTTAAGTTCATAAATAAGCTGCAGCCTGTTTTCAATCTCATCAATCCTATCAGGATTGGAATCTACAGACTGTATATAATCTCTTAGAAAATAAGACGTATCCTGCAATAAAACCAGAGATTTTTCCAACAAATCGGCAGGTTCTCTAAGGTTATCATCTATCTCGCTAGCTTTTACAAATTCGTTATTGATGTTTTGCAATTTACTTACTATGGAGCTATCTGCCTCATATAAAGACTCATAACTGCTCTCGGCTGTTTTTTTTAGCTGTTCATGGTTTAGTAAGACCTTCTTTTCATTTTCAAGTTCGGCCTCTTCGTCATACTTTAATGACGCATCTTCTATTTCTTTACATACAAATTTTAAATATTCTTCTCTTTCATTTTTATCATTTTGTCTGTTATTTAAATCCCGCAGGGTAGTTTCAATTTTTTGATACTGTTTGAATAAATCAGATACCTTGTCTTTTAGATTCAAATCTACATCAAATGAATCAAGATAAGATAGGTGGTTTTCATGATCTAGCATTTTTATGTTTTCATGCTGACCAAAAATATCTATAAGGTTAGCAGTTATAGCGGATAGTACGTTTAAAGTTATCCTGCTGCCGTTTATAAATATGCGATTCTTGCCGGATTCCGAAATAATCCTTTTAATTATAAGATCATCATCGAAGTCTATACCCTGCTCTACAAGATACTCTTTTATCTCTTCAGCATTTACGTCAAAGACACCTTCAATTTGAGCTTCAGTACAGCCGGTTTTGATAAACTCTGAAGATGCCTTAGCACCTCTTAGTAGATTGAGCGCATCTATTATGATAGACTTTCCGGCACCAGTGTCCCCGGTGATAATATTAAGACCATCTTTGAACGATACTTCTATATCGTCAAAAATAGCAAAATTTTTAATTCTTAATGAAACTAGCATTAAGTAATACTAATAGAGATAGCTCTTGAGCCTACCTCCATTATCCGAGTCCTCTAGTTTTTCAAGCGCTCTTTTTTCAATTTGCCTTATTCTTTCACGTGTGAGACTGAAGTATTTTCCAATTTCATCAAGAGTATAAGTAGTTTCAAGATTAATGCCAAATCTCATCTTAAGAATTTGTTCCTCTCTTGGAGAAAGAGACGAAAGCGCATCATTCAAATTATCACTAAGGGTATATGTTGCTACGGCTTTATCAGGAGTTAGGGCGTTTTCATCAGGTATAAAATCCATAAGAGAAGTTTTTTCACCATCCATAACAGGAGTATCCAGCCTTACTACATCTTTTGTGGCTCCTAAAACTCTTTTTACTCCTTCTACCGAAATACCGGATTTTTTAGATATTTCTTCAGGTTCAGGTTTTTTACCGTTTTTCTTATGAAGCAGTGTACTTATTCTATTAACCTTTGTAGCCTGTTCCAATACATATACCGGAACCCTTATTGTTCTAGTCTGATCAAGAAGTGACCTTGAGATTGCCTGATGTATCCACCATGAGGCATAGGTTGAAAATTTATACCCTTTAGTATGGTCAAATCTTTCAACGGCTCTCATAAGGCCAACATTACCCTCTTGAATTAAATCAGGAAGAGGCAAACCCCTGTTAACATACCTTCTGGCTATACTAACAACCAGCCGCAGATTGGAGTTTACAAACCTGCTTTTAAACCTAAAAGATTCTTTAATACAGCTAATGCACAAAGACAGTAGTGTTCTTACTTCTTTAAATTTGGCTCTATAGTCATAGGACGTACTTTTATTGGCAAAGCCAGCCTGCTTTAACTTATTTAATATTGATCTGTTTTGAATTCTGCAAAGCTCTACAATCAAGTCATCGGGATAATCACTGAATGTCTGCTCTAATATTTTTTCTAGTTCACTTTTTAAGATTAAAGCGTTCTTTTCACATAGCTTTATCTTTGCTGAAATCTCTACTTCCTGTTTTGGGCTTAAGAGTGATTCAATACCCATCTCACGAAAATAGACCTGAAGCAGCCTGAACTCTTCATCAGGTTTCCAGTGCTTATTTTTACTCTCATCTTTTTTATCTTCTTTTTCTGTGGATTGAACCTCTGAAACAAACTCTGATTCGTCTATACTTGAATTAAACTCATCACTTTGAATAAATTGCTCAAATTCCTTATCTTCAGACCCTTTTTTATCTGTATCAGATTTTCGTGCATTCCCGCCAGGTTTTTCATTGTTTTTGGATTTACCAAATCGGTTAAATGAATTGGAAACATAGAAATCTGAAAATTTGTTATTTGCATCTGCTTTTTTCTTTGATTTAATTCTCTTGGTTATCATCATCATCCTCCTGTGAAAATTAAAATCTTAGTTTCTTATCTGTCCATTTCCATAAACTATAAACTTTGTAGTAGTGAGTTCTTCACATCCCATAGGACCAAAAGCATGAAGCTTGGATGTACTTATTCCAATCTCTGAGCCAAGACCAAGCTGGAATCCATCGGCAAATCTGGTGGAGGCATTTGTCATTACAGTGGACGAATTAACCCTATTCATGAAATACTGTGAGTTTGTATAACTCTCCGTCACTATAGATTCTGTATGCATTGAACCATATTTTTCGATATGTGAAATAGCATCATCAATACTATCTACGACCTTTATACTTATTACTAAATCAAGATATTCTTCGTACCAGTCTTGTTCTGTTGCTAATGTCACCTCCTTTAATACTGTTTTGGTCTGTTTACAACCTCTTATTTCAACTCCATTTTTAGTAAATTCTTTATAAATTAGTGGTAAAAACTTATTAGCTATATTTTTATGCACCAAAAGTGTCTCGGCCGAGTTACAGACTCCTGGCCTTTGTACTTTGGAATTAACTGCTATGCTTAAAGCCATATCAAATAGCGCATGTTCATCTATAAACAGATGACAAACACCTTTGTAATGCTTTAATACAGGAATTGTTGAGTTGTCACATACAAAGCGTATAAGACCTTCTCCACCCCTTGGAATAATAAGATCTATATATTCATCCTGTCGCAGAAGTTCCATTACTGCCTCTCTGTCAGTAACCGGAATAATCTGAACAGCATGCTCGGGTAGACCATTTGATTTTAGAGCTTTGTGTAGAACTGCACCTATAGCCAGATTAGAATTGAGTGATTCAGAACCACCTCTTAGTATTACACTATTTCCTGCTTTAATACACAACCCCGAGGCATCTGAGGTAACATTTGGTCTTGATTCATAAATAATTCCTATCACACCAAGTGGAATCCTCATTTTTCCAACTCTTAGTCCATTTGGCCTGGTCCACATTCTTGTAACCTCACCAACCGGATCAGCGAGCTCGGATACTTCTTCAAGACTAAGCGCCATAGAATCGATTCTTGATTCATTTAATACAAGCCTGTCTATCATGGATTTGGAGATTCCTTTATTATCCGCATATTCCAAATCTTTTTTGTTTTCTTTAATTAAGAACGAACTATTACCCCTCAGAAGATTTGCCATGGATTTTAGTGTTTTGTTCTTAATATCTGATGAAACAGTTGAAAGAATTCTGGATGCATCCAATGCATGTTTAGAGATTTCATTAACTATGACTTGTAATGACTTGTTATTATTGATTGTTTTTACTTGATTCATAATTAATCAAATATAAAGATGTTACATTAAAGATAATAATATATTGCTAAATAAAAAGTCAAGCTATATTTTCAGCTTAAACCATCATTTATTACTGAAAAACGGTATTATTTCATAATTACAGTATGTTACAAGACATATTTATTTTCTTACTTTATATTAGATTTTAGGTATTTTTAATGTATTACTTGAAGTTTATTATTTTTTTTATTAAATAGGCAATTTATTATATAGATTTCATTCCATAATATTATGGGTATACAACTGAATTAAGAAATATATTTCTATATTAATGTTTTCATAACTATAATATTAAGTTAAGATTACCTGATTACTTTGTAGACATAGTAAATAGGAGAATTAACTCATGAATCGATTTTACAAAAACAATGTATTGAGTGTATTATTACTAGTTGCTGTTTCCTTGCTTATTTCTACAGATACTTCCTTTGCATACATAGATCCCGGAAGCGGCAGTATGATTCTTCAGGTTTTAATAGCATCTATACTTGGTATACTTACGGCTGTAAAAATCTATTGGCATAAGATAAAAAGCTTTTTTTCAAAAAGTTCAGATTCGAATATAACCGAGGATAACAAAAAATAGATTATTTTACCGAACCTAGCTCATTTAGAGATCCGAGCGCTTTTATATTTACAAAAAATAGTATCACTTACCGTCAGATTAATAATAGTTACAAGGATCAATACGATTTACTTCTAAGCTCAGGACTTTATGAAAAACTTTCTAAAGATAGTCTCATTGTTGAACATGAGGAACAGGATTTAAACATTGCCGCAAGCTCAGAATTTGCTTACAAAGTAATAAAGCCCGAGCAAATTTCATTCATATCTTATCCTTATGAATGGAGTTTTTCACAGTTAAAAGACGCCGCCCTTCTAACTCTTAAGATCCAAAAAATTGCTATAGAGCATGGTATGTCTCTTAAGGATGCAACTGCGTATAATATTCAGTTTGAAAATGGTAAACCTATATTTATAGATACTACCTCTTTTGAAAAATACACCGAAGGTCAGCCATGGATAGCATATAAACAGTTTTGCCAGCACTTTTTGGCACCCCTGGCTCTTATGAGTTATACGGATATACGCTTAAGCCAGTTATTAAAAACATATATTGATGGAATCCCCCTTGATCTGGCAAGCAGTCTGCTACCCACAAAAACAAAATTCAGCTTTTCTTTTCTTTCACATATTCACCTTCATTCTAAAGCTCAGAAAAAATATGAAAAATCTGGAGATGGTAAGGATAAGAAAAGCCATGTAAGTTTAAATGGATTAATTGGGATTATAGATAACCTGAAATCAACAATAAATGGCCTTAAATGGGCCCCTGATAATACAGAATGGGCAGATTATTATAATGATACAAACTACACTGATGAAGCTTTCAATAATAAAAGAGATCTCGTAACACAGTTTTTTAATTCAGTTCCGAACGCCAGCATGGTATGGGATTTGGGTGCAAATACAGGAGAGTTTTCAAGGATAGCTTCACAAAAGGGGGTTAAAACCATAGCGTTTGATATAGACCCTTCTGCTGTAGAAAAAAATTATTTAACCATAATTGAAAACGACGAGAAAAATCTTCTGCCTTTGGAGCTTAATCTGTGTAATCCAAGCCCTGGCATAGGATGGGGAAATACGGAAAGAAGATCAATTAAGGACAGAGGCCCAGCCGATGTAATTTTTGCGCTTGCTCTTGTGCATCATCTGGCAATTTCTAACAATGTGCCTCTTGAGAAAATTGCACAATATTTAAGTACACTGTGCAGTTATTTAATCATAGAATTTATTCCAAAAGAAGATTCAAAGGTACAGTATTTATTGTCGTCAAGAGAAGATATATTTACAGATTATCATAAGTCCGGCTTTGAGGCGGCATTTAGCAAATATTTCTCTATTATAAAGCAAAGCCCGGTATTAGAATCACATAGAACTTTATATCTGATGAACAAGAAGTAATCTCTTACTGATACAACTGACCTAGCTTTCATTGTACTGCTTATTAAACCACTCGATAGTTTTTTTAAGACCCTGCTGCAGATTTACCTCTGCTTTGAAACCAAATTCTCTTTCAGCCTTTGAAACATCAAGCTTCCTCTTTGGCTGTCCGTCCGGTTTTTCTAAATCCCATACTACATCACCAGAGTAACCGGTTAAATCCTTTACTAAATAAACCAGGTCTTCAATCATTATTTCTTCTGATGTACCAATATTTACTGGGTCTGGTTTATTATATTTTTCTGTAGCTTCCAGTATTGCCCTTGCTGCATCTTCTACATATAAAAACTCTCTAGATACTTTACCAGTTCCCCATACTGTGACAGAAGGAGCATTTTTTCTGATAGCTTCAGTAAATTTCAGTATAAGTGCTGGAATCACATGAGAATCTTCGGTATCGAAATTGTCCCTTGGACCATAAAGATTTACCGGTATTAAATAAATAGAGTTAAAACCGTACTGTGTTCTATATGCCTGCTCTTGCACAAGTAATATCTTTTTAGCTATACCATAAGGAGAGTTCGTCTCTTCAGGAAATCCGTTCCATAAATCTTCCTCTTTAAATGGTACGGGTGTATATTTGGGATAGCTGCACACTGTACCTACACCAACAAATTTTTTAACCCCTGAAAGTCTTGATGCTTCTAGAAGCTGTATGCCCATCATAGCATTATCATAAAATAAATTAGCAGGGTATTTCATATTAAAACCGATACCACCCACCCTGGCTGCCAGATGAATAACAATGTCTATATCCTCTATTGCTTTTTTACAATTTTCCCATATTCTTAAGTCACAATCCTTACTTCTTGGTACTCTAATGTTTTTTCTTTCTACGCCTTTTTCTACTAATTGATCTATAATAAAAGAGCCAAGAAAACCTGCTCCGCCTGTGATTAAGATTTGTTTACTTTTAAAATAATCCTGCATTTTGTCTCTTAATCAACTTTCCACCATCTGTTGGGATAATACTTATCTAACAATTTATCACCCTCACCAACAGGGTCGAGACCCTCTGCTCTCATATCAGAGTCAATCATGATTTTTATTAAATCTTTAAACTTAATTTTCAATTCCCAGTCTAATTCTGTTTTTGCTTTAGTTGGATCGGCCTGGAGATTTTCCACTTCAGTAGGTCTATAATATTTAGGGTCGATTTTTACATACTTCTCAAAATCAAGACCAACATACGAAAAAGCCTCTTCAACAAACTCTTGCACACTATGAGTCTCCCCAGTTCCTATAACATAATCATCTGGCTTTTCATGCTGGAGTATTTTCCACATAAGCTCAACATACTCTGGAGCATAACCCCAGTCTCTGCATGCATCCAAATTACCAAGATAGAGACAGTCCTGCTTACCGTCTTTAATCATTGCTATAGCCCTTGTAACCTTTCTAGTGAGAAAGTTCTGCCCTCTCCTTGGAGACTCATGATTAAATAAAATTCCATTGCATGCAAACAGATTGTATCCCTCTCTATAGTTTGCAGTGGTCCAAAAAGACATAAGCTTTGCACAAGCATATGGGCTTCTAGGATGAAATGGAGTGGTTTCACTTTGAGGTGCAGAAGAACTTCCATACATTTCACTGCTTGATGCCTGGTAGAATCTACTATTTAGATCCCCTCTTCTTATTGCCTCCAGTATCCTTACTGTGCCAATACCGGTAATGTCCTCGGTATATTCAGGAATATCAAAACTCACCCTTACATGACTTTGGGCTCCCAGGTGATATATCTCATCCGGCTTCAGGCTGTATAAGAGGTTTGTTAACTGAGAAGTCTCAGAAAGATCACCATAATGGAGATAAAATTTGGCATTTGGGTTATGAGGATCAACATAAATATGGTCTATTCTTGCAGTATTATAAGTACTGGCTCTCCTTATTAGTCCATGAACTTCATATCCTTTTGAAAGTAGAAGCTCCGCTAAGTATGACCCATCTTGTCCGGTAATTCCGGTAATAAATGCTTTTTTCATAATTGTTTCATCTTATTAAAATATTCTATAGTTTTTATCAGTCCGTCTTCCAGCTTTACTCCGGGTTCCCAATCCAGTTTATCTTTAGCTAGTGATATATCAGGTTTTCTTTTTTCAGGGTCATCTTGAGGAAGGTCATGAAAAATTACTTTAGATTTTGACCCTGTTAGTTTAATTATGAAGTTTGCTAATTCAAGCACGGTAGTCTCCACAGGATTCCCCAGATTAACAGGGCCAGTAAATCCACTGTTTATATTCATCATCTTATATATTCCATCAACTAAGTCATCAACATAACAAAATGACCTTGTCTGTGATCCTTCACCATATACTGTTATATCTTCTCCTTTTAAGGCCTGTATTATAAAGTTGCTTACAACTCGGCCGTCATTTGGGTGCATCCTGGGACCATATGTGTTGAATATTCTTACTACTTTAATATCCAAGCTGTGCTGTCTGTAGTAATCAAAAAATAAGGTTTCTGCACATCTTTTACCTTCATCGTAACATGCTCTAGGTCCAATGCTATTAACATTTCCCCAATAACTTTCAGTCTGGGGATGCTCTAAAGGATTTCCATATATTTCACTTGTCGATGCCTGTAAAATTTTAACTTTCAATCGTTTTGCAAGACCGAGCATATTTATAGACCCAAGCACATTAACCTTAGTAGTCTGAACTGGATCAAACTGATAATGAATTGGTGAAGCAGGACAAGCAAGGTTATAAATCTCATCTACTTCTATAAAGAGCGGAAATGTAATATCGTGCCTTATATATTCAAAGTATGGATTGGATAAAAATCTCTTAATGTTATCTTTTGTACCAGTAAAAAAGTTATCCACGCATACTACCTCATTACCTTCACTGAGTAGCTTCTCACATAAGTGAGAACCAATAAATCCGGCTCCTCCGGTAACTAATATTCTTTTTTTCATTGTTGATATCCGAAGAATTTAATTATTTAACTGAGTTGAAATAAACCTGAGAAATTGAATAATTCAAAATTGTTACGCTTTTATGACATCTATATTTTACTTTCCCTTTTTTCCCATGCTCCTTTGAATGTTATATAAAATGAAATACAAATAAGTTTAAGATCAAATAGTAATCCCATATTGTCAATATATATACTGTCATATCTGAATTTATTTCTTCTATTAATATCTCTTGGTGCAAATATCTGGGCTATTCCCGTAAGACCCGGTTTAACAAGTATTCTTTTTTCATAACCTTTTATATTGTTCGCCGGAACCATTTCATTATTCTTATCATCACCGGTTTCTTTCTCGGCCGGCAAAAGCGCCCTGGGTCCCACAAAACTCATATCACCTTTAAGTATTGACCATAGTTGAGGCAATTCATCTAGTGCTGTAAAACGAAGCAACTTCCCGACCTTAGTTATCCTGGGATCATTTTCTTTTGCCTGTAATGGCCCGAAAAGTCTGTCTGAGTCTTCTATCATTGTTCTAAATTTATATGTATTAAACAATATTCCACCTTTTCCAACTCTTTTTTGAGAATAAAATACAGGCCCTCTATCTTCGAGATAAACTAATATAGAGACTATAATAGTTAAAGGAAATGACGCCACTAACCCACCGAGTGCTAATAAGAAATCTATGATTCTTTTCAAAGAATACTCTCTGGGTTCATCTTTATCCGATATATAGATATTATTGTTATCCATAGTATTAAGTGTAATATTTCCCATAATTATAAAACTTATTATCTATTAGTATAATTCAATTTATAATATTTAAGATAATCCTTATTCATTACATTAGTAACCCAGGTTTTATTATTCAAATACCAGTTAACAGTTTTTTCAAGACCACGATCCAGATCTGTTTTAGGGGTCCATCCGGTCTCATTATATATTTTTGAAGTATCAAGGCAATATCTTGCATCATGCGCAGGTCTGTCTGCTATATATTCTATACGAGACAAAATCTCTTCACTACTAATTTTGATTTTTTTAGATACTAACCTGCATATTTTTTGAACAAACTTAATATTACTTTGTAAATTACTAGCCCCTATATTATAGACCTCCCCAGGCTCTCCTTGTTTTATAATCTTTATAATTGCATTACAGCTATCTTCTACATACATCCAGTCTCTGATATTTTTGCCGCTTCCGTATACCGGAAGATGTTTATAATTTATTGCATTTAATATCATAAGCGGCACTAATTTTTCCGGAAATTGATAGGGACCATAATTATTTGAAAGACGCACAATTATTACCGGCAACCCGAAGGTTTTAGTATATGATCTACAAAGGAGATCAGCACAAGCCTTGCTGGCAGAATATGGATTGTTCGGATTTAATATATCAAACTCTTTAGATTTACCTTTCCTTTTTTCACCATATACCTCATCTGTAGATATTTGTATAAACTTTTTGACTGGATTTGCTTTAATGGCATCAAGTAGTATTTGCGGTCCTACTATATTGGTTTTTACAAAACTGCCAGGTTTAAGGATGCTTCTATCAACATGAGATTCCGCTGCAAAGTTTACAACAACATCAAAGGCGTATTTTTTAAATAATTTATCAACAAATAGTCTGTTACAAATATCTCCCTTTTCGAATCTATACCTTTTATTTTTACTTACTTCTTTAAGGTTATTTAAATTTCCTGCATATGTAAGCTTATCAAGGTTTATAATGTTGAGAGAATTAAACCTCTTTAATACATTTATTATAAAATTGCTGCCTATAAACCCAGCACCGCCTGTCAATAATACTGTATGCTTAGTCATATAATAAAATGTATACTATTTGCTTAGGCGTGAACTATAAATAAATTCTATTAAACCAATAAACAATTTAATTAACATAATACTGAGTAAGCTTGTTAAATGGTTTTCTTAATATAAAAAACGGTGAAATTTCTAAATCATGCTCCTTCCAGGCCCTATAACATTCGATATTTGCTTTAAGTATATTTAATAAACTCTTGTTACTGCTGCCTCCAACCCTCATTTTAACCAGCACTTGTGGAATATGCTTTGAACTGATCCTGTGTTTCATTAATAATTTCAACATCAATGCGTAATCGGCGCCTATTTTATACTTTGTATTGAATACTCCATATTTTTCATAAATATTTTT
>JBFFSH010000050.1:0-18540 GCA_041572575.1 Thermodesulfobacteriota bacterium | reverse complement strand
GAACTTCTGCGTGTCTTAAATATCTTATTATTTGCTCTGGCGTGTAACGCTTCCTGGGCATTTCCCTTGCCTCCTATTCATAGGGTTTATTACCTAAAATTCTAACTTGTAATCTGGTACTATTATAGGGGGGAAGGTCACTGATGATATTAATTTTAATCTGAATGTAGATAACCTAAAAGATGTAAACATTAGCATCGATACTGTAATTCCATGCGGTTTAATTCTAAATGAATTAATCTCTAACTCGCTTAAACATGCATTTCCCTCAAGCAGTGTGCTCAGCTCTGATAGTTATAGCAATAATAAAGAGATTACAATAAGGCTGTATAAGGAATCTGAAAATCTTATAACATTAAAATATGAAGATAATGGAATAGGTTTGCCTGATGGTTTTGACTTTACCAAAACAGACAGTCTGGGACTGCAGCTCATAGTTGGTTTAGTAAAGCAAATAAGAGGAACTATTGAAAGAGTTGACCAGCCAGGTACGGCGTATCAGATAAATTTCAGCATCGCATAGGTTAAATCTAGATATTCTTATTAATTAAAAACAGTCTATAAAAACTGAAATTAATTATTCCGAATATTCATGGTTATCAATTAAATACCATAGATACCTTATCTGAATTTCTTGGTAATTATGAATTCGTACTGATTCATGTATTATTTTTTTTATGTCGGTATCTATCGTAATGCCCTGTTATAATGAAGGGGAAGTTATTGAAACTGTTATTAGGTCATACCACAAAGAAATCATTGATAATATTGATGATTCTGAATTTATTATTATCGATGATTGCAGCTCGGATAATACTCCCGAAATTCTAGACAGATTGCAATCAGATTTACCAGCACTAAGAGTAATAAGGCCCGATCAGAATGGTGGCCACGGCAAAGCCATAAGGCTTGGATACGACAATGCTACAAAAGACTATGTTTTCCAGGTAGACAGCGATAATCAGTTCAACCCCCAGGACTTCCCAAAGTTATATGAATTAAGAAATGATTTTGATTTTATTCTTGGTTATAGAGTCAACAGAAACGATCCTGTCTCCAGATTAATCTTAACCCGTATTCTAAGATTGATTAACTTTATAATATTCGGAGTTTGGATAAAAGACGCTAATTGTCCCTACAGGCTTATAAGAAGGGAAAGTTTGTCTGAGCTACTGAGTGAAATTGATAAGGAGGCTCATACACCCAATATTATGTTATCTATACTTGCCAAGAAAAGGGGCCTTAGATTTGCTGAAATACCAATTTCTCATAACGAGAGAAAAACTGGATTTGTATTTGCATTTAGCTGGAAGCTTATAAAATTTTCAGTAACGGCTTTTTTTCAGGTCTTGAAAATCCGCTAACAAGATATTAATTACTTATTATTTCATATATTACAGTTTTACCCGATCTGAATATTTCCTCTCCAATGTCCTTAAAGTTCTGTTCATTTAGTTCCTTATACTGCTTGCGCTCCAGGTTACCAATAAAAACATATTTTACATCATATTTTTTAATAAAATCCGATAATACCTTCTCATCGGTAGTAGTAAATGCTGCCTGAACTTCTTCTGTTCTCTTGCCAACTGGGTCAAAGCTTCCTCTCCACAACCACTCATGCACTCTCCATCCCACAACCGTAGGCAGGCCGGTATTTGCAGAGACTCTGGCATAATCAGTATAGCTTTCACCCACAGCTTCAATTATTACTTCCGGCTCCTTAATATTTTCTATTATCCAAAGAATTGCCTTGTAGTCGTCCGGATATTTTTTATCAAGGTAACTCAATCCATTTAGTCCCCTGAAATTTTTAAAGCTATTGTAATAAGTCTTAACTGCGAAATACGGATAGCTCATAACGCTTATAAGACCAAAAACAAACACTATAAGCCATATATTATATGAATTCTTACTTAGTAGCTGATTTAACCTGAATATTATGTATGCGGTTATTACAGAGTATAAAATAAAACTCTGATATCCAAGCTTAAACAGGGTATTTGCCCTGTAGTGATCATTTTGATAAATATCCTTAAAATAGAAGAATTCCGGAAAAGCGTTTAGAAATAAAGCGGTTATTATCATGGTAAAAACAAATAAATCCATAAGGGTTATGCCGGAGGATTTATCATCACTTTTGGACTTTCTTGTTATTACATCAAGTCCAAAGAGATTTGCAATGATACTTAGCATCTTCTTTGCAAATGAATTGACAGCGCCAATTCTGCCCGTACCAGTGCTAAGAACAGCAAGAGTAAAAACGACTGAACTAAACCAGAAAAATCCCCAGAGAACCAACAGTTTATCAACTTCTGATCTTGTTGTTACTATTCCGATAGAACTTGAAAAAGGCTCAAAATGCAGGTGAAAAGGTAGTGAAAAAAGCACCCCCAGGAGTACGACCATAGCAGTTACAGGGAGAGCAGAAATAAGTGATTTAATAATATTTCGGTTTAGATAATAATTAGAATAAAACAGAACAAGGGCAAAAAAGCATATATAGATCGCCGCATCTAGTGAATTGGTGATAAAAAATATTGCCAGAAGAAAGGAGTAGAGAATATAGTACTGAATTGATAATAATTCGAATTTAATAAAACGTCTGTAAAATATTACAAGCAGGGTTGAAAGCCCGAAAATAACAAATGGAATGTTCATAAAATGTGCATGCAGATCAGCAACTACAAAACTGTATAGAGGAAACTCGTGTATAGTAAAGGGGATATAGCGAGTGGCATCAGGATACCAGTACTTGTTAACACCCTCCCAAATATGTCTTACAGTGTGTAAATTACCCGCCATGGTAAGAAGACAGGATGATATTATGCCGTATAAAACGAGTTTTCTACTAAATATTCTCTTTTTCTCATCTTTTCCTGATTTACCGGCAGCAAGATGAACGATATTCGAACTAAGGCTAAAACATGATGTAAAGCTTAGACTAAAAACCGTAGCTATCATGAGGTTGTATGTAATAGCGGGGTCAATATTCGATAGCTTTGTAAGCATTGCTGAAATATAGTGACCATAATAATAATAGTTTATTGGAAGAGGCGAATACCACATATCTGTAGGTGGAAAGCTTTTGGTAATAAGTGATGCGTTTAAGAACCCAAAATCCATAAATTTTTCAAGACCGTTTATGTCCGGAAGATGAGATCTTACATAACTCCAGAAAAAAAGTGTGATTAGACAAAGGAATTCTTCAACAATGACTATATGAAAAGATGTTTTTAAAAAGCCTGAAATGTCTCTCTTGTATTTGGTAAATAAGACTATATTTAAAATTAATAACGCAATTATAACAATGAAAATAGTGGCTCTTGAAAATACAGGAAAGATTGACGAAACAAGCCAAACTACATATGATATTATTAAAATAGACAAGACCTTGGACAGTGCATAACCTCTGTCCCAAAAGTTAGTAAAGAAATAATAAGTGAGAGGAAAATTGATAATTCCCAGAACAAATAATATAAGCCACCAGTAGTATATGCTTGTTATGAATGTAGGTTGCAGCAAGATATCATGTATCTCCTAATGTATATTAACTAATTATCCAATTATTCAAAGATGATTATTGTACCTATTCTTTTTCTATATTGTTCTTACCTTACAGGTTTTTTATTAACCTCATTATACCTTAATCAATTTAGAGGTTTAATTAAAATCGCAATTTCAATCATTATTGGACTTTTATTTTCTACTTGGATAGCTTTTTTGTTTTCCTTAACTTTAAACTATGTTTCTCTAAACCCCATTATTTATGCAACAGCATTAACGATTCTGATTCAATTAATTATATTAGCAAAATATCGTAAGTATCTAAGAAAAGATTATTCCCTCAACTGGTGGAATATAGGATTGTTCTCACTTGCTCTTATGTTTTCCTGGATATTATTTTCTCATACCTTTTCTTATGACATGGAAAACCATAATATAATAATTTCCAGACTTATATGGAGTGATTATGGTTTTCATCTTCCTCTTATCAGGTCATTCAGTTATGGGAACAACTTACTTCTTGAACATCCTGTATTTGCAAATGAGCCTCTAAGGTATCACTTCATGTTTAATTTTCTTGTTGCAGTACTAGAAACAGGAGGTATTCCACTAGGTTATGCTTTGAATTTACCGTCTGCCCTGTCATTTAGTTGCATGATGGTCTTCCTTTTCTATATATCAAAAAGACTATTTAATAACTCGAATTTTATAGGTTTTACTACAGTAGTTTTATTTCTACTAAATAGTTCACTGACATATGTTGAGTTTTTTAAACAATATGGAAAACAAACTGCTCATAACATGTTCAAAACTTTCTGGAATATGAATGAATATGTCTCTTTTGGACCTTGGGGTGGTGATATCATATCCGCATTCTGGAATTTAAATATATATTTAAATCAACGACACTTAGCTTTTGGTTTTTGTATTGCATTAATGGTAATTATTTTTCTGATAAATGAAAAATTTGATTGGTTATATAAACATAGCAAGAAATCTTATTATTTTATTGGCGCTATATCTGGACTGTTAGTTCTATGGCATGGGCAGGTATTTTTATGTCTCTTACTCATACTGGGACTTTTTTTTCTATTATTTTCAGATAGAAAAAATGTTTTTCTCTCAATAGTAATTGCTTTGATTATAGCTTTACCACAGATATTGTACTTACAACTGGCATCACAAAACATTGAAAGCAGTTTTAAGATAAACCCCGGCTATCTCGTAATTTTCAATATGATACCAGTAGAGTATTTCCAAACCGAATTATTAAATTCCATAACTAGTGCTGTTTATTCATTTTATAAATACTGGTTTTTTAATATTGGTTTGAGTTTAATAACGTTAACCGCTTCTTTTTTCATCGTTGACAGACAAAGGAAGTATATCTTCCTAATATTTCTAAGCCTCTTCATTCTTGGAAGCACATTTCAGTTTAGTATTGAAATGGCCGGTAATCACAAAATTTTTAATTTATGGATAGTTTTAGCAAATATGTATACCGCTTATTTGCTTTATCTTATTTATAGTAAATTTAAGCTGGGTACAATTATATCCATACTACTTCTTATCCCACTCACATTTTCTGGGATTTTTGATCTCATTCCAATAAAAAATGATGGCAAAGTAGTACTGGATGATTTTCAAAAGCAACCCATGGCTGCCTGGGTCTTTAACAACACAAACCAAGATGATGTATTTCTCACAACCTATAGAATTCTAAACCCCATATCACTTGCAGGAAGAAGAACAACCCAAGGCTGGCCATATTTTGCCTGGAGTACAGGGTATGACACCAAGGGAAGAGAAGATTTGGTAAAAGATCTATATAACCCCAAATCATTAAAAGACTTCTGTGAAAAATCAAAATTGATTCATTTTGATTATGTACAAACCGAACTACAGTTTGAAAAGGAACCTCATTTTGAAATAAACTATAGATTCTTTGATGATAATTTTGTACCGGTTTTTCATGATAAGACTTCGAGACTCGAAGAAAAAATTTATCCAATAGATAATGTTTGTAATAATGATAATATAAAAGAGTGATAAACTACAAATGGAATAGATCTAAAATTTTATCTATTTATTATGCATTTAAATACATTTATTTAATATAATTGGAATATAAATGGTAAATATTAATATAGGTTTATTTAAACTAATAAAGTGAAAAACTTACTATCAATAGTTATCCCTGCGTATTGTGAAGACAGAAACATAGCATTGATACATAAAGAGTTAACAAATGTATTAAAAAAAATAAAAACTCAATATGAAATAATATTCGTGGATGATGGGAGCAAAGATGATACATGGGATGAGATTCTAAAATTATATAATCAGGATAAACATATAAAAGGATTGAGATTCACTAAGAACTTCGGCCATCAGTATGCTTTACTTGCAGGCATGAATTATGCGAAGGGTCAGGCAGTAATTACATTAGATGCAGATCTACAACATCCTCCCGAAATTATTACTCAATTGTTACAAAAATGGAAAGAAGGATTCAAGATAGTAAATACCCAGCGAATAGATAATACCAAATTATCTTATTTCAAGAAAACATCATCAACATTGTTTTATAAATTGTTTTCATTTCTAAGTGGAGTTCAACTTGCAGATGGGATGGCAGACTTCAGACTTTTGGACAGAAAAGTTATAGACGAATTACTAAAATTCAACGAGGCTGGTTTGTTTATTAGAGGATTAATCCAATGGAGCGGTTTCCCATCAATAAACATTCAATATACACCCAACACAAGACAGATCGGTGAATCAAAATATGACCTAACAAAAATGATACGTTTAGCCTTGTCCGCTATAACTTCATTCTCTATAATTCCTTTGCGTTTGGGGATTATTATAGGAATTATCACCAGTTTGCTGGCTTTTTTAGAGCTACTATTTGTTATATTTACAAAGATGTTTTCGTATGATGCAGTACCAGGTTGGGCATCAGCAGTAGGAGTATTATCTTTTTTATTCGGCATTATGTTTATATTAATAGGATTGCTGGGTGAATATATAGGGCAGATTTTTATGCAAGTTCAGAATAGACCCAAATATATAATAAATGAAACTGCCGGCTATGACAAAGAAGATAAACAATAGCATGTAAACAACCCATTAATATTCAAAGCACTATATATTTATCTCACTTTAAGTTGTTAGCTCCAAGATAATATCCTTTAAACATAAGCTGGTTATCATAGTTGATTTGATACTGTTGTCCTCCGGGATATTTTGATTTTAATTGTTCCAAATATTTATCGTAAGGAGGCATAAGTAAATACACTACCTTTGAATGAGCGGGATTTAGCTCTATAGAAAATTCCCCAAACTTCCTGGAACGATTCTCCCCTTTCAAATCCGGTGCAAGAAATCTAATTGGTTCATAATTCCAGAACCACCGGTCGGAATAGAAATAAACATATATATCACCTTCTGATTTTCTTAGTTCATCTAGATATTCAGAAGTTAAGCGTATCGAAGGCTCATAAAACCACTTAACTGAATCACTTTGAGCAGAAAATTTATAAGATTTATTCAAATAATAAGCACCATATAAAATTAATACTATGCACATGAAAACTCTTGGTATCCAAACCAATGTCAATGGAAAAAGTCTTGATAGTTTTTGTAGTGTAAACGCAAAACCAATACCGGCTAATGCATAAATCATGGGTAATGCTATAACACCTCTTGTACCCGCCTGTTTTTCTACATGAGGAAACAACGCACCCGTATTTGTTGTTAAAGCAATCTGTAGTATTGCTATAATAAATCCAATTAACAATACATTGTAATGCCAGTCTTTGTATCGGATAAAGCTTATAATTATTCCTATTAATAAAAATATCTTTGTAGACAATCCAAGAATGCCGGTTCTACTAAAGACACCATTATATGTAACAAAGAATGAAGCAATAGACTTATATATTTGTGTAGCAAAAAATAGTATTTTCGAACTGGAGTCATTAAGGTTTTTATATTCGGCAAGCGCAAATACAGATGAAAAATTTGATCTCCAGATAATATCTCCCGTATGGTTATAGATAAAAATCAATACGGGTAACGATGCTAAAATTGCAAATGACCAAAATACAGTTGCATCTATCAAAATTTTATCATAATTTTTTCTGAATTTAACTATAAGAACTATCCAAAGAAGTACAAAAATATATGTTGATGCAAAATATCCCAAATATGTATGAAATCCTAAACCAAAGGCAATACCGGCAAAACAAAGATATAATAAATTATTACTTTTCAAACCACGATTCATGAACATTAATGATGCAGAAATGAATAGTGGTGGAAATAAATAACTAAGTGCAGAACGGCTTATTAATATGTGCCAAGGGCTTACGCATAGAAGGAATAAACTAACAATCGCAACAAATCGCCCGAAGAAGCTTCGTGTAAACAAATAACACAGAACAAGAGTGATTATACCAATTAATGCAAATGTTAGCCGTAAACTACCAATATCATTTGGGAGAAATGTAAAAAATAATGCAACCCAATAAAAATATCCTGAAGGTTGACCAAGAGCAGTAGGAGACCAGGCTCCTATACCTCCTTGCTGTAAGATACGTTGTGCTTCAAGTCCCGACCAGGCTTCATCCCCTGCTAATCCAAATGGAAATAGATCCAGACCTGCTGTCCTCAGTACTATTCCCAATAATATGGTTAATAGCACCGCTGCATATTCAACATATTTAGGAATTCTCAATTCGCTTATTGTAAAAACTGAATCAATGTTAAATTTCATATTCGACTTTTATGATAATCTATTTAATACACCATTAGTATAGTATTAGAGTTATTTATTGTTAAATCATGAAATATAAATATTATTCTGAACTTAACAAAAGTTTATAAACTGCTTCAATATATATTGGCAACTTCAAATAAATTTAGTAATATCAAAAGTGTATAAATTTTATTTCACTATCCTAATTTGACGCTCAATATGCAATTTCATTCTCATTATTAAACTTGTACCTTTTGGCTCATGCTTTGGTAGATAAAAATCAATATAAATAACCACTAAATATTTCGTCGATGAACCTATACTCAATATATGATAGAATATAATTTCTAAATTTGTAATTGTTTCAGAAATTTCTATGGATTCATTAAACATTATCACAGACTACTTAGATAAGAATTACTCATACTACTATATTTACTTCCTAGTTGTATCAATAATTTTCACTATCTTCTACAGCTTTAAAACAACTATAACAATAGATAGAAAAAAATTAAATTACATAAACATTACAGCACTGCTTTATATGTTTATTCCTTCCTTTTTGTTCTTAATATCAATATATACGAGCATAGGAATAAAAATCATTTTAGGCAATATCATACTGATATTATTCGTTTATCATATTTTCAAACTAGCCGGAAATAATATCTTCAATGATGAGCAACCATATTCTATAAGACTTGATTTTTTTACCTTATTTTTAAGCATATTAATCTTTGCCTATTTTCAACTATTTGTTGACAAAGGGTTTCTAGTAGATTGGGCAAAACACAGGAGTGTTTTATATTCATTATATTTGAACCCGATTGATCCTAGCATAGCCGCATTTACGTTTGATTCGAATACTTACAATGAACTTATACCAAGGCTTGTATATTACTACTCCATGTATCTTCCTTCAGTATATATTGCTAAGCTAGTATCTCTATTTACGCAGTTTGATACTAAAGAAAGCGTGATATATTTAATGTCTTTAACTTTTTTTGTGTGGAATTTGATTGGTATCATACTTGCCTGTTTGCTAATACCTTTATCTACCAAAAAGCTTTTTAATTTAAGGAATTATCAAAATGAATACTCTATGTTTTTTATATCTCTTATTCCCTTCTCTGGTTTAAATTACTGGTTGAAATCATATGAGGAGAATAAGATATATGTGTCGCACTCCGAATGGACTTCACCTTATAATGCGCAGTTTAGTTCTTTTATTTCATTATGGCAGTGGGTTCCAAGCCAATTTGTCGTAGGGATGTTAGCTATTGTATTTTTATCTCTTTATAGAAAGAAGTTAGATAGATTTCCAATATGTATATTTGGAGTATTTGTACTTTCGGGTTCGGCTTGGTGCTTTATAGGAATACTGTTTATAGCAATATTTTTTCTTTTCGATTATGTTAAACCGGACAAAATATGTTCACTAAAATCCAAGATAGTAATTTTTCTTAAAGCTACTTATGTAGATATAATAAGCTTTTTAATTTCTACAATCCTTATATTAAATTTCTACTCTACAAAAACTGAGAGTGTTCAGATACACATTAATAAGAATTTGAGACTCTCTGGTGGGATTTATAATTATTTCAAATTTTTTCTTGTTGAACTGCTACCTGTATTTTTATTAATATCTTTGTACCTATATAAGAAAAGGAATATACCAAATATATTACTGATTATATTATTCACCTTGCTTGTTATACCAGTCATATATAGTGACCCATTAAATGATTTTGTTATGAGAGTAAGCATACCCGCATTATGTGTGCTTTTTTTATTTAGCTCTATGATAATACAGTACTTATATATAGAAAATAATAGCAGATGGATATATGCCGTAGTTTTTATTTATTTTCTAATAATCATACCCCCCTTTCTAAATGAATATGCGATGGGTTTGATCACCGAATCCGGCCTGTTTGAATCGCTGCATTGGAGCAAATTATATACAGGTAAAGAGTTATTAATTAATCCACTTATTAAATAAGTTAACTAAGCCACAAATATCAACAAATTAAGTAATGAATTTCCCCTTATTAGAATTATTATTTGCCGTTTTAAATAAAAACATACCATTCATCAATTTTGATAATATCCCCTGAATAAATTCCACCTTACCATTAACAACTCCCAGAATGTGTCCACATAGCTCTCCAGGGTTACTTTAGATCCTGCGGGATTATTCCATACTACCGGTACTTCTTTTATTTTATATCCATGGATTTTTGCGATTTTGAGAATTTCAAAATCAAAGCCAAACATATCCAATTTTGAGAGAGAAAAAACTCTTATTGCAGTATCATCTCTAAAAATCTTAAAACCCCTTTGAGTATCATTGATATCATTTAAGCCTGATACAAATTTAACAATGTTTTTTGAAAATTTGCCAAGCTGTCTGCGGTACCACTGTGCGTTTTCAATGATATTAGTACCGGGAAGCGATATGGAGCCAATAACAATATCATAGTTGTCATCCAATAAATAAGGCCAGAACTTTTCTATCTGTTCAATTGAAGTTGAGTTATTCGCATCTGTAAATAGTCTATACTTTCCCTCAGCAAATAGTATTCCCTGCCGTACTGCATATCCTTTACCATGATTTTGAGCATTACTCTGCAATTTAAACTGAGGATTACCCTGTATGAAATTTTCTACTATCTCGTCAGTTCTATCTGTAGAGCCATCCGAAACTATGATTACTTCCCAGCTATAATCCTGATTTGATAAATAATCAGCTATTGAATTAAGTGTTTTTTCTATACGCAGTTGTTCATTAAAGGCGGGGATAATTACAGATAGATATAGTTTTGACATTTATATTTATTTCAATCTAAAGTAACAGAATATTGATGAATGAGTATATAACGTAAAACAACTTTATATTCAAATATTTCTATGAATACAAAAATATTTCCACACAAACGAAAAGAAACAAAAAGAGTCAAACTCTGCAGTTATAAACTGCCTTTACTTACAGGTTGCAAACAACAAATTCAGTAGACTATATAACGGGTTTAGTTTTAGATCTTTTTTATTAACTGAAACAGGATAGTTAGCACTAAAGAGATAATAAGCATAGATGTAATGGGAATATAGATCTTGGCAGAATCACGCTCGATTTTTATATCCCCGGGAAGGTTACCAAACCAAGAGAGTGCGCCTGTCCAGACAATAGCTCCTATAACTATCAAGATTACCCCTGCTATAATCAGGTAAAACCCGGCATTAGCAAACATATGTATTTTTGTATAATTTTACTCGAGCAGTAATTCTAAAACCCTATTTAACACGTGCAAGCTTCATGCTATGGGTTTCAGTCCCGCCGTTACCGTCATGGCTTGTCCAGTTCTGAATGATATTATCATCATCTTTAAAGATAATTTTAAGTGAATGCATATGCGGTTCTTTTTCTGGATCAATGGAATTATTTGTTGCAAAATCCAAAGAGACACTGCTGTCATCCGAACCTGTAAGCCGCATAAAGGGCTGATTACCAAGTGCGCAGTAGTGTTTCATCGAAAGCTTGCCCTTATCGTCATAATATACTGAAACCATTTCCTGCGGTGCTCCGGGAAAAGCGGTCTCAAGTATTGCGCTTCCATTGGAGGTTAATTTGTATTCAACCACATAATCCTTGGGCATTCCTTCCTTTCCCATCTCACTTTTGCCTTCCCATTTTCCAATAAGAAATTTTATTTTGTTAAATTCTTTGGAGCCCTCAACGGCAGGCATATGATTTGGATCGGAAATCGCCTGAGAGATGAAAATAAGAGAAACTACAAAGAAAACTGATATGAACTTAATCATGATTACCACCCCACTTATGTATTAAAATTAAAAAGAGCCAGAAATTACTCTGGCTCTCATATTTATCTTTTTTAATATTATAAACTAATATCTGTTCAATTAGCAATCAGGATCAGCACCGTCGATCAAGCTGTCACAATCATTATCCAGACCATCAGAGCAACGAGGTCCTTTTTCTTTGGAGTGAGTTGGAACACACTGATTTGGATCCGGAGTAGGTGTAGGTGTCGGATCAGGTCCTGGTGTTGGAGTAGGTGTAGGAGTCGGCAGAGGAGTACCGTCTTCAAAACATCTAAGCGAGATATAATCTATAGCGACTCTGTCTCTTCCGTTATTCCCTGTCTGTCTGTTAGAATCTATAACCCTGAATGTAAGCGGTGCTGGCAAACTCATCGCTGTAAAAACCGTTTCGGTATTATCAGCAGAAGTGATCCTGAACATCTCTGTCCATCCGCTGCCGTTGTCATACTCAAAAATAAAATCATCACTTCCTATATCGTCATTTTCATTCAAGTCATAACTTGCATGAACGGTTAGCTCGTTTAATGCACATGACTGATTTATAGTCCACTGCTTTTCCAAAGCACTTACTCTGTTTGAAGGCTTTCCGCCATTTGTATTTTCTCTAAGCACTTCATCTATATTATCATCAGAAAAGGTGCTTGAAATATCTCCTGAGAAAATCTGGCCATCTATAATCTGCTGACTATCCGCGCTGTGATCTGTAAAAGGTGCCGGTGTCGGAGTCGGGGTTGGTGGTACAGGAGTCGGTGTTGCTGTGGGTAAAGGAGTTGGTGTTGGCGTAGGAGTTGGTGGAACCGGTGTTGGTGTAGCCGTTGGTTCAGGTGTAGGAGTTGGAGTTGGTGGTACAGGAGTCGGTGTAGCTGTAGGTATAGGTGTAGGAGTAGGTGTCGGTGGAACAGGTGTAGGAGTAGGAGTGGGTGGAACAGGTGTTGGTGTAGGTGTTGGTACAGTGCCCTTTACTATTGTAAAGCTATCATTTACTGCACCTGTATCGGTTAAAAATTGTGCATCAAGTGTATTTCCATTAATATCCAGTACTACTGAACCCAGCTGCTGAAGTGTTATAAACATAGCTTCATGCGGACCGCTTGCATCAAGGCTGCTAATTTTCCCTGAGCTTCCGGCTACTATGTATACAGCACCCTCATGAGGGGCCAGGCCGGATGATTGTTTTTCGTATGCTCCGTTTCCGTTCGGACTTCCGTCTCCTCCATCAAGCTGCATTGTTGCAGGATTGAAGGAATCGGAATTTCCATAGTGCCCATCAATCAAATAGCTTCTTTCATAAGAATGGCTGTGACCAGAAAGTACGAGGTCTACCCCGTGATCTTCAAGAAGGGAAACTGCATTTTCTCTCATTGCTATCAAAGCACTCTCAGTATCAGAATCATGTGAACCTTTGGTATAAGGCGGATGGTGCCAGAAAGCAATAACCCAGTCTGCATTTGTGGAAAGCAGATCATTTTCAAGCCAAGAGAGCATTGCTCCATTTGATGAGCGATCACTGTCATAGGAATCCAGACAGACAAAATGTATGTTACCATAGTCAAAAGAGTAGTAAGCCTCTGTTCCAGAAGCATGCCCGCCTGCTTCTGCCGCAGTAGGAAGTGAAAATATTTCGTAATAAGGTCCTGTATTAGTTTGAGAATCTGCGCTGTGGCCGTCATGGTTTCCAAGAGTTGACCAGAGTATCGTATTTTCTAAAAGCTCAGGATACATATCAAATACGGCTGCCTGATACTCCTGATCAGTACCATCATTATATGCGTTGTCTCCGAGCATTATCCACAGATCTGTATCTCCTACATGTGAATTTAAATAAGCTTCCTTTACATTTGTAGCATTTTGATTTGCTGTACCCGAATCGCCGATGATCCAGATTTTGGTTGCCTTGGAAGTGCCTGGAACAGGTGAAGTCCTGAAGAAATGATTTGTATTATCACCTGCAATTATTATATCCTGATTTGTGTCGTTATATCCTACTGCATAAAAATATTTAGTATCAGGACTCAGGTTATCAATAACAATCTCATGGTCACTGGTCTCTGCAGAATCAAACTTGGACTGATTGAGATTGCCTAAATCCGTACCGTAAAGAACTACGCTGTTTGTTGGTGTGTTTGTTCTCCATTTAACTATAGCCTGCGAATCGCTACCCTGCTGCAGATATGGCCCCCTTATCACTTCGATGGTATCAGTACCGATAAGCTCTAAGTCAAAGCTTATATCTGAACTCGTAAGTGTTCTCTGATGTATCTCAACTGCAAGAGTATTGCTGCCGATCAAAAGTTCATTCAGATCAATAAACGATTCATAATAAGTATCCTCTTCAGTGCCGCCTGCCGTTGATGAAGCAAAAGTCTGATAATCATAAGTTTCAGGCATTTCACTTAGGTGAACCTCATTACCATTTAGATGTACAACAGCGCCGTCGTCTCTAAGTAGCCTCAGCTTTAGTGCAATTATGCCGTTTAGATTTGCTACGTTAAAATCATGACGAAAGTATGTAGTTGTATATTTATTGCTTGAATCGGGCCCAAAACTCACAATAGTATCCTGACTATCACCGTATCCCAATATCCCGGGTCCTGACGCCCATCCGGAATCATCAAATCCCGGGGCGGTCCATGCTGTGCCCTGATCCGAGCCATCATCAAGATACTTCCAGGTAGAACCCGCCGGCACATATATTGTGTCTGCTTTGGCAAATGGCAAGTAAATGGTAAGTAATAATAGTGCTGAAAAAGCGGCAAATAAGATCTTTTTAATAAATGAAGAATTCATATATTTCTCCCCGAATTATTGTTAATTTGATTAATGCTCTGGTATTAGGCTAATTGTACTACCTTTGCCCTATTCTATCAAGTGCCAAATCAATATTTTTTTTAAGTCTAACAAGCACAGGAATATTCTGCCGCTTTATTGGTCTGGAACTGTAATGCTCTAGTGCCTTTAGATAGGCATCTTTGGCCTTATCATATTCATCTTCCTGTTCCAGAAGCTGCCCTTTTTCATACAACCATCTTTCTTTTTGAGGCGAATATTTTATGAGATTATCGAGACGCAATAAGGCTTTATCTGTCAATTTAGTATTAAGCTCAATTTCATATGCTTTTTGGTCAAGCGATGTAATATGACCAAGTTTTTTTATACCGTTATCAAGAGTTTTTATGGCTGCAGAATAATTATTGGTAATTAAATAAGAATCTGCCATCTCCAGATAAAATGCCGGGGCTGGTTTTTCTAAAATTTTAGATATATGTTCATATAGAGCCGCAGATTCTTTGCCTCTTTTTTGCCGAGCTATTGCTCTTGCAAGAGATGTCATTCCAACAATATGATCAGGAGAGTATTTAAGAAAACTCTTAAGGTAAACCTCGGCTGTTTTGTTCCAGCCGTAGTCTAAGAACACAAGCCCTACTCCAAGATCTACCAGGAAATACTCCTCATCAAGTGACCGGGCTTTACTGAAATCCTCAAGGGCTTTTTCAAAGTGCCCTGCGTATCTGTGCTGGGAGCCTCTTTTAAAATAGAGAACTGGATTTTCAGGATCGGTTTTTATTTTATCGCTGAATAACTTAATAAGACTATGCTCACCCACATGAGAGTCAGCCCCACCAGGCAATATAAACAATAACAATACTAGATATACATATGCTTTTTTACGTAAATTAATTTTCATATATAGATATATTAATATAGTATTTTACTACTTTTATAAATACCAGAAATAAAAATTGTGAAAAATTTACTAATTCTAATTGTATTAAGTTCTATATCAATCGCTTTGTATCAATATCTCCCTGTAGAAAAAGATACAGCAAAAGGGCTTGCTGTTTTGTTTCTGATTGGCGGGCTTTGGGTATCAGAGGCACTGCCCATTACAGTTACGGCACTTGCTGTTCCCTTAATAGCGGTTTTAACAGGCATTTTCGACGCTAAAGATTCGTTTAAGCATTTTGCAAACCCTATCATATTTCTTTTCCTGGGCGGTTTTGCCCTTGCGGCGGCGCTCCATAAACAAAATATGGATGAGCTGATAGCTAAAATAGTATTAAAAACTTCCAGGAACAATGTTTTAGTATCTGCAATAATTTTATTTTTAGTAACAGCTGTTATAAGCATGTGGATAAGCAATACGGCAACCATGGCAATGATGCTTCCCGTAGCCCTTGGGCTATTGTACAGAATAAACAAAATAGAAGACAATAGAATAAACCTTTTTATACTTTTGGGGCTTGCGTATTCAGCCAATATTGGAGGGATTGGAACAATAGTCGGAAGCCCTCCAAACGGTATTACCGCAGCTAATCTGGGCATGAATTTTAACGACTGGCTCTATGTAGGCATACCATCTGTATTGATTTTGCTTCCGGTTGCAGTTTTATTCCTCTATCTATGGATAAAACCTGTTTTTCTATACAAGGAAACATCTGATCAAATGTCTATTAATTATAGTGATTATTTTAACAAAAACAGCATTTTAGTAGTTGTAATATTTTTCATTACCGTGTTTTTGTGGCTTTTCAGTAAACCCATATCCGGTTATCTGCAAATCACCAAGAGCTTTGACTCCCTGGTTGCTATATTTGCCCTGATTTTACTCTGTGCCACCAGGGTAGTGAACTGGAAAGAGATTGAAGAATTTACAGACTGGGGCGTGCTGCTTTTGTTTGGCGGGGGTATTGCACTTAGTGCAGTGCTCTCCGAGACAGGGGCCAGCAAGTATCTTGCAAATATACTGTTTAGCAATTTGTTTGATTTCGGGGTATTGATTTTACTTCTGGGCGGTGTGCTGCTTGTTGTATTTCTTACTGAAATTGCGAGCAACACGGCAATTGCCGCAATTTTAGTACCTATTTTCTATGCAGTAGGTGTTGAGATCCCTACTTTAAATAACAGTGTAATGCCACTTGCTGTAGGAATAGCCGCATCCTGCGCCTTTATGCTTCCCGTAGCTACCCCACCAAATGCGCTTGTGTTTGGTACAGGAAAAGTTAGTCATAAATCGATGATTAAAATAGGGCTTGGTCTTAACATTCTATGTGCCGTGCTTGTATGTTTAATTACGTACCTTGTTATATGACCTAAGATTTTAATAATTATGACAATTTTATTTCCGTCTAAATCTCCCAGTCAGCAATTCTAATCAGCACATTATTTTCAAACGTAAGATTATTGCATTCGTAATAATAACCCTCATCGGCATAACACTCATAACCCCATTTTTCATAACCAGAGCTGTTAACACCAGATTTCTTTTTTGGTTCACCAAGAGTTTTTATAACATCCTCTGTAGTCATGCCTGCCATAGGAATGCCTCTTTTTATACTCTTCTCAATCTTTTTCCTGTCGGTTTCTATTGTAGGTTTGTTAATAACCGGATCAACATCAATATCCGCCGTCTTTTTTTCGATTTCTACCTGCTTATTTATCTCAGCCGACAAAGTCCCGCAGTTCCAGACAATCACCCCATCTGTAATCTCGGACACTTGGGAGGGCGGTTTCATTGAGAGCGGCTTTATGATATCGTTTACATATACTCCGGTATAAGGGTTTTCGGTATCCAGAAAATCAGCGATTTTTGAAATACAGTCCTGCTTTTCCCAGTACTGCATAACAGCGCCAACGTTTACTCCATTTGACTTAAGGTTCTGGGCTAAAACCGTTTTCTTGTTTTCATCATTTTTCCATTGCACATTTTTAAAAGTGTGCCTGTTTCCAATAAGAACAAGCATGGGGCTGTCCCCCACAAGGCTATTAATAATACGTGACATCCAGACATTCTTTTCAATAGGCACTGTATCAGGCACATCTACTCCAAATACTCTTATACACCTTCCAGCTGCTTTAAAATCTTTAAAACTTCTTAGCATATTCCTATATTCTTTGTGAGTAACAAATGTGTTTATCCTAATATTGGAAATATCGGTATTGCCATTGATAAATCCGTCTATATTTTTTTGCTCTTCAGAGCTTATTTCAAGACCGACATTTACGCAGTTTCCCATCGCTGTAAATGCCTCAACAACATCAGATACAAGCCTTGCAGACTCGGGTTTACCCCTTTTCTCTCCAAATATTAATACGCCGCTGTTCTCGAGAAGAGAAAAAATCTTCTGCTCATTTGCACTGGATTGTATGGTAAATACAAAGATTAAAAAGGTTGATATAATTAATGTTTTTAGTCTTATCATCAAATGTCCCATATGAATTAAATTATATTTATTAATCCTGCCGATAGTTTAAACTAATCTTCGCGTTATTAATAATATACTTCATATTAACTTAGGGCATTAGACGTTGTTAGGAGTAGTATATATGATAAAGAGCAATGATAAAGCGGTATTCATGGCAATTAACAGTGGGAAAAATATCACGAATTTTTTCACACGCAAAATATGGAAAAAACAAGACATGCAAGAGAT
>JBFFSH010000049.1:0-18986 GCA_041572575.1 Thermodesulfobacteriota bacterium | reverse complement strand
GTCTCCGCCTGCTTTAAAGCAAAAGCTATCTGTTGTTCTGTAAATCTTGACTTCCTCATGGCAAAATACCTCCTGATTTATTACGTTATTTTGCCAGATTTCTCTACTTTTGACTGGTTCAGTTTACGGGGTGAAGGTCAAATTGAATATTTTTGTTATGCATTTTCCTAATAAATTGCGGGTAATTCAATCTGCTAATTTAATGTTGCAAGATTTATACCAAACGGCAGTTTTATGCATATATTAAGTAAATCATGAGGTATTCGCTGTAAAATGGCACAGAAATTGCACACTTTCATATATGTTCATTCTGTGTTAAGAATAAACATATATTACTATATTTATAGGAGGTATGGAGATGCCAAGTAAGATTAGATTTTTTGTTTTATCATTACTATTGGCTCCTTTACTATTTGTTTCAAATGCTGCAGCAGAAACAAACAGTGAAGTAGAACAGCTAAAAAAGCAGATTCTGGAGATTCAAAGACAGAATCAGAAGCAGATTGAAATGCTTCAGCAAAAAATTGAGTCAATGGAAACAAAAAGAGCTTCCAGCGATCTCAAGGTAGAGGAGTTCATTGCCAAGAAAGAATCAGAGGACGAGGATGCCTGGTGGAAGGGTATAAGAGCCGGGTATAAGAAAGGATTCTTCATGGAATCTGCAGATGGTAATTTTAAGACCAGATTCAGAACAGTGGGTCAGTTCTTAATGCAGGTTGAAGATGAAGATGGTGGAGATACAGTCACAGAATTTGACATTCAGAGACTAAGGTTGATCTGGGATGGTAATGCATTTGCACCATGGTTTAAATATAAGGTACAGCTTGATATAAGAGAAGACAGTATCAATTTAAGAGACCTAATATTTGATTTTGCTTACAATCCTCTATTTGTTCCAAGGGTTGGACAGTACAAGGTTCCATTTAACAAGGAACAGTTAGTCTCAGCGTTTGCACAGCAAACAGTCAACAGATCAATCCTCGACAGACAGTTTAGTCCACAGCGTGATACCGGTATTAGTATTCATGGTAAACACGGCGGATATTTTTGGTATCATGTTGGTGTGTTCCAGGGTGAAGGAAGAAACTCTGACGAAGGTGATGAAAACGCAGCTGATTCAAATATTCTCTGGGCAGGTAGGGTAATGTTTAACCCGCTTGGCACAGGAGTTAAACATCAGCAAAACTTCGTTAAGCAAACCACAATTCAGTTAGGTGCAGCTATTATGGGACTTGATTCAGATATAGTTGGAGAAGGAAACACAGCACTTGCTGATGAAACAGACAGCAGAAACTTCAGATCCAGAGGTGGTGATTTTGCAGCAATCGGTGCTACCGATATGCAGATGCTATCCTGGGCATTTGACGTTTCATTGATGCATCCAAGAGGAAATATTGAAGCTTCATATATAGGCGCTGATTATGATCCATCAGGTACCAGCCAGGGTTCAGTATATGACCAGGGTTTCAGAGTACAGGCCGGTGTATTTCTAATTCCAAAGGTATTAGAGGTTGCAGCAAGATATGCCTATGTTGACCTTGATGATGATCTTGGCGACACCGACTCAATCTGGGAAATAACCCCTGCTGTAAGTTATTTCTTGGGACAGAGTCACAGATGGAAAGTGGTTGCTGACTACTCATTTATACAGGAAGAAGGCGTAGACGGTACTGAAGAGGATACAAATCGTTTCAGATTACAACTTCAGGCCTATTTCTAAAATTTAAAGAACTCATCTCTCCTTACACATAAGGAGAACTAAAAAACCTGCTGATTTAAAATTTAAATCAGCAGGTTTTTTTATTTATTATATATATTTATTTTATGTTTTAATAATTATATTAATATAGAAACCACTTCCCTATAATTAATATAACAACGGTAACAAATTCCTTTATTAAATAGTCAATATTTTAATTAAAACTAATTAAAATGGCATAGCGATTGCATAATATAACAAGTAAAATATTAGAAGAAAATATTATTGAAAGTAAAAAAGGTATATACTTTTAGTAAAAGAAATTATTTTGGAGGAAAAGAAACATGAGTGGAAATAATCAGCAACCATCCAACCCAATGGATAAGATAATTATTGTCATCTTGCTGTTAATAGTTTGCTTGATAGCAGGTGCAGCATATTTATTCGTACAAAACAAACCGCAGCAAGTCGCAAGAACAACCCAACAGGAAAGGCAAACTGCACTACAAGGTAAGGACCTTTTAAGAGAACAGTTACGTGAAACACTATCCGAACTTCGCAATATAGCAAATGAAGATATCTTGATTCAGTCTGCAGGCGCTCAAACAGACATAAGACTATCCAGAGATACAATACTAAGCACAGGGATAAAGCCTGGAAAGAGAACACTGATGTAGTATTTAAGCAAGAAATTACCACAAACACACCGTCACAATTACTAAAGTCCAAAGTTGATGGAGCAGGCTCCCGTTGGACTGAGTTATTTGTAACTGATAATCAGGGCGCAAATGTTGCAGCCTATCCGGCAACATCTGACTACTGGCAGGGTGACGAAGATAAATTTACAGATGTACTGGATATACAGGGAAATCAAATTAACTCATTTTGGATGGGTGACCTTGAGTGGGATCAATCTTCCCGTACATACGCTGTACAGCTTTCTGTCCCAGTAATAAGAAACGGAGTGCCCGTAGGAGTAATAACCGGTGGTGTTGCGCTGGACTGGCTTGCTGATGAGCTTGATCTTGAATCATTTAAAGACATTCGTACTCAGTTAAATTAAATATCTAATAACAGATTATTTGATGATAGAACAAATAAAGGCCTTATAACAATATAAGGCCTTTATTTTATTAACTGTTTAATACATTCTATTTATTACTTATTCTACAATTAAGTTCTTTTTTTCCATTGTCTTTTCCAGACTTATAGGAAATCAGTTCTTAACAAAAAGGTAAATCAGTCCCTGATACACCTTTATATTTTCGGATATAAAATTAGACTAATAATAAGAATATAAACTAAGTTGCATAATATAAGAGATTGCTGAGCTATCTCTTAAATTTGCAATCATTATTGTAAATATTCATTATTATTACATTTTATAAGATTGAAGAGCCTCTCCGTCTGAACACTTTAGGTTAAATTTTTATGGAATTTAAATTATTATCAATTTTAAAAATTCAGGAACCAATAAATAGTTGTATATTCATAACTGGCATTTAAATTGCATGTATTAAACAATAAAGAGTAAAGTTATATAAGTCATATAATAATTGGAGTAAAAAAATGTCAAAATCAATATTAGTTGTAGATGACAGTAATACAGAACTTGAACACATTTCGAGTATTATTAAGTCTAAAGGCTATGAAGTAGTTACTGCTTCATCTGGAGAAGAGGCTCTAAACAAGGCTAATATTGCTAAACCGGATTTGATAGTTTTAGATGTTGTTATGCCTGGTAAAGATGGTTATCAGACTTGCAGAGAGCTCAAGAAAGAAGAAAATACAAAAGATATTAAAATCGTCATGGTGACATCCAAGAGCCAGAAAACTGATGAATATTGGGGTAGAAAACAAGGCGCAGATGACTATATTACAAAGCCATTTGAGCCTGATAACCTGCTTAGCAGCATATCCTCACTCATTTAAATCTCACTAATATAAGCTTTTTGCATACTTGGGGTCATGCACATACAGGCTATGACCCCCTGTACATTCGTACAGGAAAAAACTGTACAATCTATCGTTTTGCTATTTTTTTTATAGTGTTATATTATATCCTATTAAAACTTTAGTATAGGAGCTAGGTATGGGAAAACGCATTTTATTAGTAGACGATAGTCCTACAGAATTAGAATTTATGAAAAAAGCCGTAGGAACTGGTGAATACGAACTAATGACTGCTTCAAACGGTGATGAAGCTATAAAAAAATGTATCGAATTCAAACCTGATCTAATATTACTTGATGTTGTAATGCCTGTTAAAGACGGATTTAGCGTATGCAGAGAACTAAAAAAGAATCCTGAAACAAAAGATATTAAGATCATTATTGTTACAAGTAAGAATAAACCCCTCGATCAGCAGTGGTCTATTAAACAGGGTGCTGATTCCTATTTCTCTAAACCATTTGAGCCTACAAAGCTTTCTGAAGCCGTAGCTGAGATGATTTAAATTATTAATCAAAATATCAGATACTTACTGATAATGGTGAATATCTCATTATCAGTAAGTATCTAAAATTAAACAATATAGGGAACCAAATCCCCACCCATCAGGTAATTCATTCCCTACATTAACTTTTTTTACAATCCCTTATGATACTGCATTATTCTTTCAATATTTAATCAAATTTATTTTGTAGTATCATCATGAAATAATCTACTGACAGATTACACCTCTTAACCTACTGTAATCATTGAATTATCCTATTCCAATCATGTTATATCAAAGCATTTATTAAGATATTTAAGCTTGTCATCAAATTAATTCATTCTCCGATAAAGCAATTTTTTTGATAAATAACCAAGTTGGTATCTATATTGCAATAATAAGATATGAAGCGACAAAAAATTTACGGGTATTCAGAGGAGGCAGTTATATGTCGGATTTAAGAATAGAAGATAATTCAGCAGATTTTATAAATGACATCGAGAACATACTAAAAAATGTAGGGTTTAAGACAATCTCCTCTAAGAACTTTGAAAATAATGAAGAGCTCGAAGTACTTTATGAGACCTTTGCGTTTGAAAATTTAGATATAAAATATTTAACATAATTATTGATACAGAACTACAAGAACTACTAAATCCCCTACTCCTTAATAAAAGAGTCTGCTTATTACTTAAGTAAGCAGGCTCTTTTTTTTTAAATCTTTTTATGAGATATTAAGGCAATAATTAAATTAGAATCCAATATTAGAAATAGTGGTACTAATATATATATAATATTTAATAATTACTGTACTAAAGTACTAGAAAAATATGTATTATTGACCAATTTAAAATATAATAAGTTAATATATAATTAATATAAATATTCAATTAAACAGGAGATTAATATGTCAAAGAAAATACTGGTTGTAGACGACAGCAGAACGGATCTTGAAAATGCTACGAACATACTAGAAAGCAATGGATATGAAGTGATAAGAGCTACCAATGGTGAAGAAGCGTTAATGCAGGCTACCAGCCAAAACCCGGAGCTAATAGTACTTGATGTAGTAATGCCTGGAAAAGATGGTTATCAAACTTGCAGGCAGTTAAAAAGTGGTGAGCAAACAAAAGATATAAAAATCGTTATGGTAACCACAAAAGATGGTAAAATAGATGAATACTGGGGAAGGAAACAGGGAGCTGATGATTATCTTACAAAACCATATGCTGCAGAAGACCTTGTAAACAGCGTATCCAAGTTAATTTAATATTGGTTTAATTATTGGTATTTGTTAGGGTTATATACAAAAATAATCAAATTTAATGATTTCAATATAATTTAAACAGACTTTTGTTTACAATCCTGCTGGTTATTATTTTGATTTGTTAGTAAGGTCTGATTGTCATTATTTATAGATGCATTCTCTTTAACAATTGCCGGCAAATATACATGGAATTTTGTATATTTGCCAACCTCTGACTCAACCTCTATAAATCCCCCATGATTTTTAATTATTGTATAACAGTTGGCTAACCCAAGACCTGTTCCTGTTTTCTTGGTAGTAAAATACGGATCAAAGATTTTATTGATCAATTCAGGTTCAATCCCTTCACCTTCATCTTTAATTGTTATTTGAACATATTTTTTCTTTGATCCTCCGTTCGTAGTATCAGCTTTTTCTTCGTTAATCAAATAAATTTCAATATTTCCTCTGCCGGACATTGCCTGCTTGGAATTAATGATCAAATTACTAAACACTTGGGATATCTGACTGGTATCTGCGCTTATATTCCAAGTATCTTTACTATAGTTTAGTTTATACTTAATTTTAGACCCACTTAGTGCAAGATCCGCTGCTTGTTCGATAATACCGTCAATTTGAACTATTTCCTTTAAATTGGGGGTTCCACCTTTAGAAAATGTAAGCAGCTGCAGAGTTAAGTCTCTAGCTCTCTTGGACGCATTTTCAATTGCTTCTAATTTTGCTTGATCTTCATTACTAAACTTGTCACCTAAACGAAGTAGAGAAACATTTCCTAAAACAACTGTAATTAAGTTATTAAAGTCATGAGCAATACCGCCTGCCATAATTCCAAGGGAATCTAATCTGTCTGACTTAATCCTCTGTTCTTCATATTTCTTCTTTTCCGTAATATCCCTTGATGCTATGAGCATAGATGTAATTCCATCAGAATCTACAACATTATTGCCTGTGCTTTACAGCCAGACAAGATCACCACTCTTGTTGATTGACCTGTATGAGTGTGAAAAATCGGTATTATTTTGGATTGAATCCATAAAGATATTCTCAAATTCTTCGAGGTCCTCGCTATATATAAAATCAAATATCTTCTTTCCGGACAACTCACTCTCGGTGTGTCCAAACAACTTTTTGTAATTATTATTTACATAACTAAATATCCCATCAGAATCTACTTCTACAATCAAATCAAATACATTTTCTATAAAAGTCTTATATTTTTCTTTACTACTTTTGAGATCAGCGCTAATGGAACTTATTTCTTTAATATTCTTTTCTACTTTAATCTGAAGTCTTTCATGTGATTTTAATAGTCTTAACTCCTGTAGTCTATGATCAGTAAAATCCTGAAAAACTATTACTACACCTATATTATCCTTATTATCCTGCTTTATATGTGCAGCCTTAAAACGTATTATAATATCTTTGCCCTGCTTTGATTTTAAAAAAGCATAATTGTCATTTTCATTCTTTGCACTCAAGATATGCTCTAAAACATCTCCTACGGGTTTATATTCCGTTTCATCGTATAGAACTAATATTTCTTCTAAATTTTTACCCACCGCCTGCTCATTAGTCCATCCTGTAAAGCTTTCTGCTACGGGATTTAAATATTTAATATGACCGTTTGGCTCTGTAGTTATCACTGCATCTGCCAGATTACTCATTGTATTAATGAGCCAGCTTTCGCTGTCCCTTAACTTTTTTTCAATCTGGAACTTATGATAGGCAATCTCTACTGTAGTCTCTAAATTCTTGCCTGAAAATGGCTTTATGATATATCCATAGGGTTCGGTTTCTTTAGCTCGTTCAATAGTATTTTTTTCGGTAAACGCTGTTAAGTATACAATTGGAATTTTATATTGTTTGTTAATAAGCGCAGATGTCTGTATTCCATCCAGGTCACCTTCAATATTTACATCCATCAATATTAAGTCGGGCGGATTGGATTTTACTTCATTTAGTGCACTACTTCCGTTATTAACTATAGCCGTAACTTCATAGCCACATTTAATTAGCTGTTTTTCTATATGTTTAGCTACAATTAATTCATCTTCGACTATAAGAATGTTTTCTAGTTTCATTTTATTATTAATAATAAAACCTGCCTTATATACTTATAGTGCAATTTACATACCATTTAAGACCTGGCACTTTACTCAATTACTTACTCTACCCTGTGAAATGTAGTAAAAACACCCAAGAACACTGCGATACTATAATCAAATCACTGCAGTTTCTTAATAATTGTTCGATATGTTTTAGGATCTATATTTAAATTTTTAGTAATCTCGGTCTGGCTGAGTTTAGAAGTTTTAGATACCTTGGAAATGATAGCTCTTTTTACGATATCAGACACATCCTTAGCTACCTGCTTGAGGTCCATCGTATCTAAAACCTGAATTTTAAGTTTAATATCAACTGAGTTATTATCGGAATTATTAGTCGTACAGCTTATAAGTTCGTTTACAGATTCAGCAATTTGTGCTGCACCGTTTTTATCCATATGGTTCGGAATATCATTTAAAGTAATAATGTCATCTGCTTTAATAACCGCATACTTTATCACATTTTCTAGTTCTCTGATATTTCCGGGCCAATCGTAGTTTTCTAAAACACTTACAACATCATCGGACAGCGAATCAACTTTAGTACCGAGTTTCCTGTTGAAAAGATCTACAAAATGCATACATAGGTTCTTGATATCTTCTTTTCTTTCTCTAAGCGGGGGAATAATGAGTTTTACTGTACTTAGTCTGTAAAAGAGGTCTTCTCTAAATGTTCCTTTCTTAACCATATCCTCCAAATTGGTGTTGGACGCAGCGACTAAACGACAGTCTAGATCAATAGGTTCAACGTTTTTGGATCCAAGCGGGAATACCTTTCTCTCCTGTATCACCCTTAGTAGTTTAGCCTGTGTGGATAGAGGCATATTGGATATCTCATCAAGAAATATTGTCCCGCCCTTTGCTATTTCAAATTTGCCTGGTTTTCTATTCTCTGCACCTGTAAAAGCTCCCTTCTCATATCCGAAGATCTCGCTCTCTATTATAGTTTCAGGCATAGATGCACAATCCAGAGGAATAAACGGCCCGTTACTAAACCTGCTCATATCATGAATGGCATGGGCAACAAGTTCTTTACCTGTTCCTGTCTCTCCTTCAAGCAAGATATTAACATCAGGCGGAGCAAACTTGCTTAACATATTCCAAAGCTCACGCATAGCAGGTGAATCACCTACAACTTTTCTTGTAACCGTAGAAGCAGATATATTATCGATTTTACTCTCAATGAGGCTTTTTATCTGCGATTTTAGCTTATTATCAACAAATGGCTTTGTTATATAATCTGAAGCACCGAGCTTTATTGCCTGTACAGCAGTATCAATATTACCGTGTCCGGTAAGAACAACTACTTTTGTTTTCAGATTTTTTTCACTTATTTGTTCCAGTAATTCCATACCATGCACATCTGGCAGTCTCAGATCCAGAATTATCAGATCGGGAGTATCTGTCTCAATTACATTTAGACCTTCCTTTCCAGTCGTTGCCCTAATTACTGTAAAATCTTCACTTTGTTAAGAGCCTGGCTATATGCATAGATATTAAAGGCTCATCATCGATTATGAGAATTTTTTTATCCATCTTGTAATAGTTATATAGACTTTATGCTTAATAATTGATTTTATATCAATTTAATATATAAATTCAATACATTAATTTTACTGTTATTTATTTTCACTCTAAATTATCAGAATTTATTCTAAAGATTAAATAAACTGTACCATATTATTGTTTTGGTACAGTTTTTGCTTATATAATAGCATGGAGAGTTTTATTCAATGCCCCTGAAATTATAAATACCATATATTATAAATGAATACTAGTACAATTAAACCGGAAAAAAGTAAGACTATCTTAATCCTAGAAGATGAAATGATAATTGCGAAAAGCATAAAATCTTATATAGAAAAAATTGGGTATTCTGTAGCAGGAATAGCTCAAAATGGAAGTGATGCTATTCAAATAGCTGAGCAATATAAACCCGACCTTGCAATTCTTGACGTTGTTGTAGATGGTGATATGGACGGTATTGAAACCGGCAGGGAACTACTAAAACTCAATGTACCGTTTCTATATCTTACAGCCTATGGGGATACGAAAACAAGACAAAGGGCCAAGGAGACCAAACCGCTTGGCTATATTATTAAGCCTTTTAATGACACTGTAATTCTAAATACAATAAAAGAGGCTTTTGAACAAATTGAAAGTAGTAAGTCTAAATAGATAGAAGGCCTTTTTGTATAGCAATAGAAAGGGCTTCGGTCCTAGTTTCTGCACCAAGTTTAGTGAATATAGAGCTTATATGAAACTTAACGGTTCTTTCGCTAATAAATAGCTCATACGCTATTTCTTTATTCGTAAGACCCCTGGAAAGAGATTTCATCACATCGAGCTCCCTGGGTGTTAATTTGTCCAGTTTCTGATTTACTCCTTTTACCAGTCTGTCCGTAACATCAGGATGTACCGAGGTGCCTCCGTTATATACATTTCTAACAGCATCAAATATTTCTTCTTTAGGTGAGCCTTTTAGCAGATAACCTTTTGCTCCTAGTTCAAATGCTGAAAATATTCGGTCATCTGTTTTATAGGCTGTAAATATTATGGCTTTGGCTTTGCAACCGGATTTGTTTAGCTTCTCTATTATTTCAATACCATCCATGCCAGGCATTTCTAAATCGAGTACAAGAATATCAGGGTTGGTTTCTTCCACTCCACTCACAACTTTTGTTCCATCCATAGCCTCTCCAACTACTTTAAAATCAGACTGTGTGTTTAAAATTGTAATAAGGCCTTCTTTGACAATTGGATGGTCGTCTGCTACAAAAATTGTAATTTTTGACATAAATTGTAATTAATTAGAAGAGATAAAGAGAAGTTTTGAATATTAAACCTTAAATCTTTCCTGCCAAACCTTTCTTCTATCCTCGTATTGCTTAGCCCAGGCAATAGCAGTAGCTATCTGATTTCCAATAGCACTTAGAAGTTTTACCTCTTCATCAGTAAAGGCCCTTTCAGTATCACTCCAAAGCCATATCACTCCCTTAGCCTCTCCACCTGTTGTGAGTGTAATAGGCATACCCAAAACGCCGTGTTTACCTAAAGCTTTTCCGGCAGGTCCAATTGATTCATCAGTCTGGGCATCCTTTACATTTAGAAATTGATTGGTTTGTATAACTCTCCAGGTAATACCCTTAGGTCTGTCTACTCTTGAGGCTCTTGCAATATAGTCAGCAGTTAGATTCCTGTGTGCTTCCAGCACAGCCTGATTGGTATCTTCATCCACTACATAGATCATAACCATATCGACATGTTCCATCTCATTTAAGAAATCTGCAGAGGTTTTATATATCTCCTGCTAATCTCTTGTTCTTGTCACAAGTTTACTTAAAGTGTTTATTACTTCATTGTGGCTTTGGTTACTTAGTACACTCATAAAACCCTCCATTCTACCTCTCAATTCTATACTACAAGGATAAACTTTATTGCTTAATAAATCAATCCTTAACTTTTTACTTATTTTGAAATTGATAAATAATAGTATTCTATGTAATTTTGATAAAATATTAAGATTCCGATAAATAGTGAGCAATAATGACCAATAAGAACCAAATATGCTTTGATAGCTCCCAAATATGTTTTGGTAGCTCAATGAGTGCAGGTGAAAAAATGTTTGGCACAGCCCCAAACATTAATTTTTGGATCCTCATAGAATATACCAGGCAGTGGGAAGAGAAGGCATTTAATAACTGTAGCATTTCTAAAGAACTAAAGGATGTAATAAGAAATCTGGCAGGAATGCATCCTAAATCCCGAATTCAGTTAATTAGAAGAAATAGTAAAAGTTCCAAGTTAAAGCTATATATTGCAATTACTAAATCATCTGAGAAAGAAGTTTTTGAGTTTAGCCTTGATTCATATGACCAGATACTGACTATTGATTTTGAAAAAGCGCTAAAAAACAGTGATCATATCTCAGCTAAACCTCTGCTTCTTGTATGTACTCACGGCTCATATGACAAGTGCTGTGGTACAATGGGTAAGCAATTGTACAATAATCTTTTTAGTATAGAAAAAGATTTTGAAGTCTGGCAAACAACTCACCTGGGTGGTCATAGGTTAGCCTCTAACATACTGCTGCTTCCTGAAGGAATTTATTACGGCAGGGTGGATGAAGATAACTATTATAAAATAAAAGAATGTTATTTAAAAAACTCTCTTTGCACTGAACTTCTAAGAGGAAGATGTTTTTACTCATCCGATGAGCAGGCTGCCGAATATTTTCTGGCTATGGAAAATAATGATACCAAGATTAGTGATTTTAGATTAGAGCAAGTATCAAGAACCGACAGCGGTCAAATAAATACAGTATTTACAAATAATCACAATGGCTATGTTTACAATGTGTTATTGGACAAGAAAGATAATGCGGTGCAGGTTCTTGCAAGCTGCAAAGATAAACACAAAAAGTTTTTCCCTCAGTATGAACTTATTAATATTACAAGAGAATAATCTTACTTTTTAAATATATCGTAGGCTCTAAGAAGGGACGAAATAAACTTATCCACTTCCTCATTAGTGTTATAGATATAAAAGCTTGCCCTTAGGGCATTTTCTATGCTGAGTCTTGTCATAAGAGGTTGTGTGCAGTGATGACCGGATCTTACTGCAATGCCGTCTTCATCCATTATACCTGCAACATCATGAGGATGTACCCCATTTACATTGAACGATATCACACCTACCCTTTTACCCGTAAGAGGAGTATATATATCTATCCAGGGTATGTCTTTTAGTCTATCAAGCGTATAGTCTAAAAGCTCTGACTCATATTGTTCTATATTTTTCAGTCCTAATTTTTCAAGATATTCAATTGCAGCTCCAAGCGCTATACCGTCTGCGATATTTGGTGTTCCGGCTTCATATTTCCAGGGAAGCTCATTCCATGTTGAAGATGTTTTTGTTACAGTGCTTATCATATCACCACCATAAAAAAACGGCTCCATGTTTTCCAGTAAATCCTTCTTTCCATACAAAAAGCCGATTCCTGTTGGTCCAAGCATCTTATGTCCCGATGCAGCCAGAAAATCACAATCAAGTTCATGCACACTGAGCTTCATGTGAGGAACGGATTGTGCAGCATCTACTATAAAGAGCGCCCCATGATCTTTTGCTTTTTTTGAAATGTACTCAACCGGATTTACTACTCCCAGCACATTAGATACATGAATAACCGAGACTACTCTTGTTTTATCTGAAAGCAGATTATCAAAGCTTTCCAAATCCAGGTTACCCTTATCATCCACATCTATAAACTTTAGGACTATTCCTTTAACTTTTGCAAGCATCTGCCAGGGTACAATATTGGAGTGATGCTCCATTATTGATATAATTACCTCGTCACCCTTATTTAAATTGTGAAGCCCCCAGCTATAAGCCACCAGGTTTAGAGATTCCGTAGCATTTCTAGTAAATATTATTTCTCTCCAGTCCTCTGCCCCTATAAATGCAGCAACTTTTTTATGTGCATCTTCATACATCACTGTTGATTCATAACTGAGTGTATGTACTCCCCTGTGAATGTTGGAATTATTATTTTCGTAATATGATTTTATACAATCTATTACCTGAGAGGGTTTTTGAGAAGTGGCCGCATTGTCAAGGTATACCAGAGGATTACCGTTTACCTTACGATTAAGTATAGGGAAGTCCTTTCTTATTTCGTAAGGATCAAACTTAGTCATATTTTTAAAAACTTTTTCCATATTAATCAATCAATTGATATATAAATTTGCTCATCCTGCACCATCACTTCAAATGACTCAACAGGATCATAAGCAGGAGCGCACAGAGCCTTACCTGTTTTAATATCAAATTCTGCGCCGTGATAGGCACAAGTAACTCTAGATTGCTCAATTATTCCATCAGAAATGGGAAGGTCCATATGAGAGCACTGATCTCTCAGCGCATAGTAGTTATTATTCAGGTTGAATACAGCTATAACCTCATTTTCTACAAGAAACGATTTAGCAGTACCCGCGGGAACGTCTGAAATTTTTGCAACTTTTATAAATTCTCCCATAGCGCTTTTTTAATGTTCATATTCAAATACGCCGTCACCAAACACGCTGGTCTTAAGGACCTTTAATGCAAGAAGCGCACATTTATACCGTATAGGAGAAATATTCACCCCGAGTGTTTCCAAAAATTCCTGGCCATCCATTTCTTTTATAGCATCAAGCTCCATTCCCTCAATCATCTCAGTCAGTATAGAAGCAGATGCCTGGCTAATCGCACACCCTTTACCACTAAACCTGGCCTCCGCTATTTTGTTGTCTGCTACTTTTATATCAATCCTGATTTTATCACCGCATGAAGGATTGCCCTCTTCGTAAGAGTAGTCAGCATCAGCAATCTGCCCGCTGTTTCTCGGGTTCTTGTAATGATCCAATACAAATTCCATTTGATCTACATTCATTTATTTTTCACCTTATTAACTGGGATTAATCTAATTCTGCTTCCATGCCTATTTCAGAAAACCAGTTTTTAACAAGTTTTTCAACATAACTTTTTATAACTTTATCACCAATATCTTCAATATTCTGGCTAGCAAAAGCACGGAGCATTATAGCCTTTGCTAATTTTTGTTCAATACCCCTTGAGCGAAGATAAAAAAGCGAGTCTTTGTCCATCTGGCCAATTGTAGCGCCGTGTGTGCATTTCACATCATCTGCGTAAATCTCAAGCTGTGGTTTTGTATCTATTTTTGCAGTGTCTGAGAGCAACAGGTTTCTGTTTGTCTGTTTAGCATCTGTTTTCTGGGCATCTTCATGCACGATTATTCTTCCGTGAAATACCCCTTTTGATTTATCAGCTAATATTCCGTTATATACCTGCCTGCTGTCACAGTGCGGGCTTGCATGTTCTACTTTCATAAAATTATCTATATGCTGTCTGCCCGAAGGTAAAAACAGTCCGTTAATATTTGAATTACATCCCTGCCCCCCAAGAACAGGATGTATATTGTTTCTTACAATGGCCCCACCCAGAAGAAATGAGTGTGAGTTCAGGTTAGAGTTTGCGCTCTGTTTAACCTCTAACGAAGAGATATTATAAGCCTTCTTGCTGTCCTGTTCTATAAGGTAATGATCAACTGTGCTGTTTTCTCCTATTATTACTTCAGAGACTGTGTTTGAGAAATAAACACTATCTGTAAGAGAAACGTAATGTTCTATCACTTGCACTTTACTGCTCTTCTCTACTACTATAAGATTTCTGGGACTGTTCATTGATGAAACAGGGTCTGCTGATATATATAGGACTTCGACTGTTTTATCCAATTCTGTGTTGCCTGGAACATAAACAAATGCGCCGTCAGTAAAATATGCAGTATTGAGCGCCGTAAAGGCTTCTTGTTTAATGTCTGCACAGCTAAAAAGATGTTTTTCTACAATGTCTCTGTTATCAGATAGAGCATTTGAAATTGGCTTAATAATAATTTTGCCATCAGTATCATTTATATTGCTAAGCTCAGCACTATAAACTCCATCAACAAAAACCATCAGGTGAGAGTCTAGACCGTGTATTAAGTATTTGTTTATATCAATATTTTCTACTTTAGTTGTTACATCTGTGCTTATCGAATACTGAGATTTAACAATTGGAACAATATTTGTAAATCTCCAGTCTTCATCCCTTAGTGTAGGAAAACCAAGCTTTACAAAATTATTTATTGCTTCTTCCCTTGTACTCTCAGCAAATTTTGCCGAGCTGGTATCAGAAGTAATAAGCTGCTTATATCCCTGTAAGTAACTATCTGTACTGTCTTTTAATATTATCTGCATATCTCTTTAATTTACTCCGCCATTCTTTTTACTAAGCTGCGCTTGGCTGCTGTGCTATACCGGTGTATCCCTTATCTTCAAGCTCAAGAGCAAGGCTCTTATCACCAGAGCGCTCGATCTTTCCGTCTATAAGTACATGAACAAAATCAGGAACTATGTAGTTTAGGAGTCTCTGATAGTGAGTTATTACAATAAATGATCTTCCCTCATCTCTCATAGCATTTACGCCGTCTGCTACTATTTGCAGCGCATCAATATCAAGCCCTGAATCTGTTTCATCCAGAATACACAGATCAGGCTCTAGTACCTGCATCTGAAAAATCTCGTTTCTTTTTTTCTCTCCGCCTGAAAAACCTTCATTTACAGACCTTGAGAGCATGGTGTCATCAATTTTGAGGTTTTTCATTTTTTCTTTAATATTCTTTATAAACTCAACATGCTTCAAAGGCTCAAGCCCCTGATACTTTCTTTTAGAATTAAGCGCTTCCCTAAGCAGGTATGTATTTGCTACCCCTGCAATCTCTACAGGGTACTGAAATGCCATAAATACTCCCTCACAGGCTCTTTCTTCTGGTGCAAGCTCAAGTAAGTCTTTTCCCTTAAATGTAATAGAGCCAGAAGTAACTTCATATGATTCCTTTCCTGCCAAAACCTGAGAAAGTGTGCTTTTCCCCGATCCGTTTGGACCCATAATCGAATGAACCTCTCCGGGATTAACAGTGAGGTTAAGCCCCTTTAATATTTCTTTATCTTCAATTTTTACATGCAGATCTTTTATCTCTAACATAAATTCTTACTCCTAATTTAATAATTAATCACAACCGGAATTTTCTGGTCTACCCCACACTACCTTCAAGACTTACACTCAAAAGCCTTTCAGCTTCCACCGCAAATTCGAATGGCAACTCCTTGAATACTTCCTTGCAAAAACCATTTACAATCAACGAAACAGCATCCTCGGCACTGAGTCCTCTTTGCTGGCAGTAAAATATCTGATCCTCACCTATCTTTGAAGTGCTGGCTTCATGCTCCATATGAGCTGTTGAATTATTTACTTCAATATAGGGAAAAGTATGAGCGCCGCATTTATCGCCAATAAGCATGGAATCGCACTGGGTATAGTTTCTGGAATTTTCTGCATTCTTTCCAATCTGCACAAGTCCTCTGTATGTATTTTGACCAAGCCCGGCCGAGATTCCTTTTGATACTATTGTGCTTGTAGTATTTTTACCAATGTGAATCATTTTCGTTCCGGTATCAGCCTGCTGGTGTCTGTTTGTAAGTGCTACTGAGTAAAACTCGCCTACTGAGTTATCTCCCTCTAAAATACAGCTTGGATATTTCCATGTGATTGCTGATCCTGTTTCAACCTGAGTCCACGAAATTCTGGAGTTTGCTCCAATACACCTTCCTCTTTTAGTCACAAAATTATAAATGCCGCCCTTACCATCTTTGTCTCCTGGGTACCAGTTCTGTATCGTTGAATACTTAATCGTAGCATCATCATGCGCAACAAGCTCAACAATTGCTGCATGGAGCTGATTCTCATCCCTTTGTGGAGCTGTACAGCCTTCCAAGTAACTTACATAGCTTCCGGGCTCAGCTATTATAAGCGTCCTTTCAAACTGCCCTGTGTTTTCAGCATTTATCCTAAAGTACGTAGAAAGCTCCATAGGACATTTAACGCCTTTTGGAATATAAACAAATGAGCCGTCTGTAAATACTGCTGAATTTAGAGCCGCATAAAAATTATCATTTACGGGAACTACATATCCCAGATATTTTTTTACAAGATCCGGATGTTCATGAACAGCTTCTGAGATTGAGCAAAAAATTACACCCATTTCAGCAAGTTTATCCTTAAAAGTCGTGATAAGTGAAACGCTGTCAAATACGGCATCTACGGCTACACCTGAGAGCATCATCTGCTCTTCAAGCGGGATGCCAAGTTTGTCATAGGTTTCTCTAAGCTCCGGATCAATTTCATCAAGGCTCTTGGGTTTTTCTTTTACCTTTGGAGCTGCATAGTAGCTAATGTCGTTAAAGTCAATTTTGGGATACTTTACATTCGGCCATTTCGGCTCTTCCATTTTGAGCCATTTTCTATAAGCCTCGAGTCTCCAGTCAAGAAGCCACTGAGGTTCATTCTTTTTTAAAGATATCATCCTAATGGTGTCTTCATTAAGCCCCTTTGGAGCAATGTCCTGCTCAATATCTGTAACAAAGCCATATTTATATTCCTGCTCGGCTAACTGCTCTATATCAACACTCATTAATAAGCCTCCTGATTACTGCCTCTATGTTCTGTACTATGAATAATATCGTAAAGTGATGTGCTCTCTAATATGTTGAGCATGGATATTTTGATCTTGTCCCAAACAGGCAGCTGTGTGCACTGTTCGTGAAAAAAGCATATCTTTTCTCTATCCATACAGTCTATAATCCTAAATTCACCCTCAATGGCTTCATATATTTCTTTAAGAGTTATGTCTGAAGGCTGTCTTCTAAGCACATAACCCCCATCAGGACCAACCATGGATTTGAGTATATCTCTTTCTACAAGCCTTCTCATGATTTTAGCCAGATAGTTTAGGGGAATATGCTGAGAGTCGGCGATTTCCTTCATATTAAGCGTATTACCCGGTTTTTGGCCCATATAAGTAAGAGACCTCACGGCATAGTCTAATGTTTTGCTAACCTGCATTTTCTGTTCCTATATTACCCCTATTAAGCTCAATTGAACTCTTAATATAATCCTATTATGGATTATGTATGTCTATAATATATAAGATGCCCCGATAAGCTTTAAAGTCAAGGCTGGAACTGTAAAAATTTTTTATAAATATCCCAGTTCTTTTAGGCCGGCAACAATCTTTTTTACGCTTTGTTCAATGGTCTCGGTTGAGGTATTGACGGTAATCTCAGGACTTTCCGGTTTTTCATATGGATCTGAGATTCCAGTAAAGTTTTTTATTTCCCCACTCAGTGCTTTCTTATATAATCCCTTTACATCTCTTCTTATACATTCTTCTATATCACAATCTACAAATACTTCAACAAAATTTTCTATTTCGTTTCTGGCTTCAAGCCTTATATCCTTATAAGGAGAAATTGCACAAGTAATAGCAACAGCCCCGCACCTAGTAATCACTTTAGCTACATAAGAAATTCTTCTAATATTTTCATCCCTGTCTTCTTTAGAAAATCCAAGCCCTTTAGAAAGCCTCAGCCTAACTTCATCACCATCTAATATTTCTACATGTTTATCTTTTTTTTCAATCTCGCCTCTTAGCACTTTTGCAAGAGTTGATTTACCCGAACTTGGAAGCCCAGTGAACCATACAGTAAATCCAGACATGTATTAATATCCTCCACGATTATTTGATTTATCTTAGAACTAAGAGTACACCTTATCGGAATAAAGAAATTTAAACAAGTGATAAATAATAGATATTACTTATAATCTATAAAGTATTAGTTTTGTAGAAAACTGCTTAATAATGGGCCCATATCAGAATCTGCTATTTTTTCTAAAGCTCTTTTCTCAATCTGCCTGATCCTTTCCCTTGTAAGGTCAAACCTTTTACCTATTTCATCAAGAGTATATGTGCTTTCCTTGTCTATACCAAAACGCAGTCTTATTATCTCTTCTTCTCTTGGAGTAAGTATAGTAAACGATTCCCTT
>JBFFSH010000048.1:0-19232 GCA_041572575.1 Thermodesulfobacteriota bacterium | reverse complement strand
GTACTGACTGATTAAAAACCTGTACTTCTGTATATAGTTTTTCTTAAGTTTTAAATCACTCCTGTTTATTCGCATCTTAACAAAATACCCCCTCTACTTAATTACTTATGTATTTTGTCTGCGAATTATGTGACATCTACAATTGCGAGGAGCGCATCCGCAATTCTTAAATCAAGACTGTGCGCGACGTGGCAATCTCGTAGTTAAAGAAAAAGACCCCGTGGAGTGAACCAAAAAAAAAGCCCTCAAAACTTAGAAGTTCTGAGAGCCTTTTTTCAAGTGCTTTCGCAGTTGTACCAGTTATAAAGTTACCAAATCCAGCTTTTTTGTCAAACACATATTGTATACAATTTTCAAAACTATACCATATATTGTGTATTTACAGCAAGTTACGCCGATTTACTTTTTTCGCTGAAATTGAAAATATTTGAAAAAATTTCACTTTTGGGAGTTTTTGCACTGCTTAGACCCAAAAACCCATAACTCAGGGGTTAAACCCTAAACCTTTGGATTTTTGGGGTTAAGGATACAGAGAGATGACCCTATTTAATGTTGATCAACTACTATTCTTGTATAAAATATATTTATGACTGCAAATGATTTAAAAGATATTCTGGAATTCGGACAGGAAAGAAGAAATATAGATTTTAAGACGTCTATTCCATGGAATAATAGAAATAAAGAATTCAAAGCGAAAATAACTAAAACAATCTTAGGAATGAGCAACATTCGCGATGGAGGTAATATAATAATTGGAGTGGATCGTAATGATGATGATAGTTATACATGTACAGGTCTCGAAAACAATGTTTTAAATACATATACAAAAGATAATATTGCAAGTTTTGTAGATGTTTATTCTGATCCCTATGTAAATATTGATGTATTTAAGCTTCCATATAAAAATAAGAGTTTTGCTGTTATTAAGGTATTCGAATTTAATGAAATTCCTGTGTTATGCAAAAAGGATTATAATCCGAACAACAACATTATTTTGAAGGATGGAGCTGTATATACTAGGTCCTATCGAAAACCTGAAACAATAGAAGTCCCAAGTCAATCTGAGATGCGTGAAATATTGGATATGGCCGTAGAAAAAAAATTAAAAAAACAATTAATGATCATGGAGAATCTAGGCATTACACAAGAACAAGTATCTAAGTCTAGAAAGGATGAGGACAAGCGTAAATTTGAAGAAAAGCTGAAGGATATTAAATAGATGAGCGAAATTTTAGATAAAATTAAAAGACGCGGTCATTGGGAAGTTATAATTAGGCCTACAATATATAAAGACAATTTCATTGAATCCACTGCTAAATGTAAGGAAATTATTAGGGAATTAAAAGTAAGCCTTCGTGGTTGGGAATTTCCCTTTTACCCTGATGATAAGCCTCCTACAACTGGATTAGATTTTATAGAACATCCATTAGATTGGTCGTACTTTGTAGAATATTGGCGTTATTACCAAAATGGAATGTTCGTTCATTATTCTGGTCTAGTTGAAGACTGGCAAGATCAGGTATCGGAAGACAGAAGATGGAAATTACCAAATGGCAAATCATTATCGATACTATCCACATTGTATAAAATTACAGAGATATTTGAATTTGCATCTAGGTTAGCCAACAAAGGATTATTAGGAAATGAGTGCATAATATATATAAATTTACACGATACGAGAGATAGGAAATTATTCATGTTAGATATTAGACGTCATATATTAGCAGAGTATATCTGTGCAATTGAGAAAATAGATCGTGAATACCCTCTGACTATTGAAGAACTGATTGCGAACTCATCTAAACTATCACTTGATCATACAATATGGCTATTTCAAAGATTTAATTGGGACAATCCACCAGAGAGTGTATTAAAAGAAGATCAGGAGAAACTATTGAGGGGATTAATTTAATACTTAACCCCAAAAACCCAAAGGTATAGGGTTTAACCCGGGGTTTTTGGGTTTATGGGTCTAAGGGGTTTATTCTGACTTTATTCTAAGTGAAGGGTAGTTCTCATTTGGCCTGTGCCTAAACAGACTTATTTATTCAGAGGGATATGTTTACATTATAAAAGCGAGATTGCCACAGTTCACTTCGTGAACTTCGCAATGACAGTGGTGGGAAGTAATTGCTGTTCTCACACTTCGACTAGCTCAGTGTGTTAGGAAAAAGCAGATCTCTACCTTCGGTTCGAGATGACATATAAAAAAAGGATAAACTCTACTTCTTCTTCCCCTTCTCTCTTTTAAGAAGCACCTCTGCAATAGCTCCGGCCTCAAGTGTGCCCGATATGCTGGCATCCCAGCCCTTTGCGCCCAGTTTGTTAAGTATCTTTATAAGGCTTGTGCCCACTTTCTTGTTCGGCTTGGAGGCAAAATACCATGTGACGTGTCCTTTAACATTTCTATGAAACAAAATTTCGTATTCGTATTTCTTCATATTTATCTCCTTTAGAGCTTATAATTAAATAATAGATTATTTATCCTATAAATTCTATTATATTGATATATTATTTTTATCCTGATATGAGCGGGAAAAAAGAATTTAGCGATTTGGGTGAAGCAATTGATCATATTATAGGCACGCTTGATGAGAGCGAGATAGAGGCTGTGAAAAATGCAGACCCCGCAGGGCTACATATGGCACTGGACAGGTGGATCAAAAAAGACTATGTATACAGCGGCTCTACAAACATAAATGATCTTGTGCGCGAAAAAGTAAAGAACGAAGATATGTATTACAAAGATAACCCGGATGCTGAAGTTAGCGTACACCCTGATAATATTTCGGGAATTATAATAGATGGATTAATAGAAAAGCTGCAAAAATAATCATGAGCCTTACAGATAAAGACAAAAAATTAATCGACAAAATGCTTAAGGGAGACCGGGCGGCGCTTGCAAGGCTTATAAGCAAGGTGGAAAACAACAGACAGAGCGCATCGTCCATCATAAGGTCTATTAACCACCAAACCGCAAACGCATATGTTATTGGTATCACTGGCCCTCCCGGAGCGGGAAAGAGTACATTTGTAAGCTCGCTTACGGCGCTTTTCAGAAAGAGGGGCAGTAAGGTTGGAATAATAGCGGTCGATCCCACAAGCCCCTTTACCGGAGGTGCCGTGCTTGGCGACAGGATAAGGATGCAGGACCATAGTGTAGACAAAGACGTATTTATAAGAAGCATAGGAAGCAGGGGAAGTCAGGGCGGGCTGTCAAAGGCAACGGCACAGATAGTAAAACTGTATGATGCATTTGGCTTTGATATAGTGATCATTGAAACTGTGGGCGTAGGGCAGACAGAGCTTGATATAATAAAGATCGCAGACACGGTGATCGTAATCCTTGTGCCTGAATCGGGAGACGTAGTGCAGACAATGAAAGCCGGGCTTATGGAGATAGCCGATATATTCCTAGTAAACAAGTCGGACAGGCAGGGTGCTGATAAGATATGCAGGGAGATAAAGAGCATAACTTCTCTTAGTCAAAGAGAAGACAAGTGGAACATACCTGTGCTGCTAACTGCTGCCAGCAAGAACGACGGCATAAAAGAAGTGAAGGACTCGGTTGTAAAACACATGTATTTCAGGATGAAACACAACCTCGCCTCAGAAAAGCTTGAAAAACAACGTGAAGAGGAGCTTATAAAAATAGTCAGAGAAGCGCTGGACAACAGGCTTTTTTCAAAAATGCAGGACTCGGACATTAAAAAAGTAGTAAAAAGCGTAAGAGAAGGACAGCTTGATCCTTATCAGGCTGCAGAAAAGATTGTTTCAAAACTTATACAACAATGACCTAAACAAAAAAAAGCCCCGCCGAAAGCAACTTCCAGCAGGGCTTATAATCTATAATTAATTTTTATTTTTCTTTATCTGTCTTTATCTGTCTAGGCTTACTATATCGCCCTTGGCAACCTGCCTTTTACTCTCTATTACAACACCTGTAGAAATATGTTTTTTAACGTTTATCACTACAAGCTTTCCAATAGGAAGCTTTGGAACAGTGAGGTTTTTGCCGGAGTCCAGATCTTTTACTATCCTTGGATGCTGAAAGATTGTAAAAGTGTTTCCAGGTACTACATTATCCTGGCTTCCTGCATCGATATACACAACATCATTCTGAGCCGCATATGCAAGGTTGTATTTGTTATCCACAATCACTCCGTCCAAATCTTCTTCACCCTTTCTGATTACTACTTCTGTTACAAACTCTTCGGTAGGTCTTATCCTGGCTCCCCTGTGCATCTCCCTGTTTGAAGCTGTAACCTTTGCAGATGAAAGTTTTTCACCAAGCACTTCATGAACCTCAAGCTCACCCAATATTGCCACTTTATATCCTATTCTCTTTTTCGTTACAGGATGCAGTACAGGTTTTGAACTTTTAAACACCGTAAACGTATCACCTACTGCCACATTATCATCCGTACCCAGGTTTATATAAGCCAGAGTGTTTTCCTTCCCAAGCATGATCCTTGGAGGTTCTGAATTGATAATAGTACCCATATGCTCCCATTCATCAGGACTTATAAAACCAGCGTTATGAGCTCTTGAGTAATAGTATACTGGGGGTGGAGGATCAATGTCTCCAACTATAAAATCTCTTTTCTCAGGATCAAAATCTACTACGGCAAGTTTTGGTACCTGACGTTTTAGAGAAATTACCTCACCGGGATATATCCTGTATGGTTTATCAATCGCAGGATTTAATTTCCACAATCTTGGCCATAGAACAGGCGTATCATAGAAGTTTTTTGAAATCTTCCAAAGAGAATCCCCGGGACGAACAACATAGATTGATACATTATCCTTTACCTGCGGTTCTGTACTTTTTACCTTTGCATCTTTATCACCAGTGTTATCAGCCGCTACAGCAAAGGCTGAAAATAATAATAAAAATGGTAAAATTAATTTTAATTTCATCACCAAACCTCCAAAAAAATATCATCAATACAGTGACTTATTGAACAAACTTAATATAAGTTAACATGTTTTTAACATAATTGAAAGACCATATATTAATTTTTTTTATCTTTTTAAAAATAATATCTAGTCTATAATAGTTGTTTAATTTAATTCATAGTCCTAAAATAATGAAAAACACGATATTAATTAACAGAACTTTTAACGAAACAAGGGTTGCATATATCAAGAATGGAAACCTTTTTGAGCTCTATGTAGAAAGAACATCCAAGCCCAAACTTGCGGGAAATATCTATAAGGCAAAGGTAGGAAAAGTAATCCCCGGAATGCAGGCTGCGTTTGTTAACTATGGGGGCGATAAGGCAGGGTTTATTTCTGCAGAGGATGTATACAGTGATTCATTTGAGAACATTTTCCTAGAACAACAGGATGATCTGGAAGATGGACAGCTGCCTTCTTATCTTATTCAGGACGTTTTAACTGAAGGTCAGGATATATTGGTACAAATACTTAAAAACCCGTCGGGAGGAAAAGGCGCAAAGCTATCTTCCAACATTGCCCTTCCCGGCAAGTACCTCGTACTTCTTGCCATGGTCGATTTTGTTGGAGTTTCAAAAAAGATTGAAGATACCGAAGAACGTGAAAGACTTATTGAAATATTAAAAGAGATTAAACCCGAAAATATTGGTGTTATTGCAAGGACCGTAAGCATGGGGATAGGCAAACAACTGCTTGAAAACGACCTTGCTCAGCTACAGCAGACCTGGGAGCTTATCAAAAACAAATCCGAAAAGCACAATGCGCCCGTACAGCTGTATGAAGAACCTCCACTCTACATCAAGACTATAAGAGACCTTGTAACGGACAGCACCGAGGTACTTGTAGATGACAGGGACTATTATCAAAAGATCACAGAATTTATTGAAAACAATTTTCCCAATTTTGATATTAAGCTGCAGCTTTATGAGGAAAAAACACCGCTTTTTACCAAATATGATCTCGAACAGGAGATCCAAAAACTTTTTGAAAAGAAAATCTGGCTTGAGTCGGGTGGTTATTTAATAATCGAAGAAGCCGAAGCGCTTACCGTAGTAGATGTAAACACGGGCAAATATCTGGATGGAGAAAATCAAAACGATACCATCTTTCATATTAATAAAGAGGCAGCTATAGAAACCGCAAAGCAAATCAAGCTTAGAAATCTTGTGGGGATAATAGTAATTGATTTTATTGATCTTAAGGACACTGATAAGACAAATGAGATATATAATCTGTTCATAGATGAGATGAAAGATGATAAGGCAAGAACTGTTGTTCACGAGATGTCTCAGTTCTCTGTTGTACAGCTTACAAGGCAAAAGTTAAGAGAAAGCATTATGGAGTATCTTACAAACGACTGCTACCACTGCAGGGGCACCGGTTACCTTAAATCTCCAGAAACCACAACATACGAAATATTCAGAGAGATAAAAGAAAAGCTTAGCAGAAATAATATAGACAGTATTACCATAACAACCAAACCGCAGACAATTGACTACATTAACAACTTTGAACAGGAAAATCTTAAATCCCTTGTTGAAAGTTATGGGATTGAAATTAAATTTATTAAAGATATTGAATTATCCAAATACTATGAAATTACTATCATCTAATTGTTAATTTTATTATCTTTAGTAAAATAATAGTAAATCAATTTTATTATTACACAGAGTGAATCGTTATGAGTAAAAATTATGTAAAAATATTTGATACTACACTGAGGGACGGCGAACAGGCCCCCGGGTGCGGTATGACTACTGATGAAAAATTAAAAGTTGCATATAACCTGGAAAAACTCGGAGTTGATATCATTGAAGCCGGATTTCCCATTTCATCAGAGGGTGATTTCCAGTCAGTAAAGCTCGTTGCTCAAGAGATTAAGAACTGTGAGATTGCAGGGCTTTGCAGAGCTAATATAAATGATATAGACAGAGGGTGGGAAGCTGTAAAACATTCCAAACATCCAAGGATACATACATTTATAGCAACATCTGAAATTCATTTAAAGCATAAACTTAGAAAGACACAGGATGAAGTTTTAGCAATTATAGAAAAGGCTGTAAAACATGCGGCCGCTTATACGGACAATGTAGAATTTTCATGTGAAGATGCCACAAGAACAGATATTGATTTTCTTTGCAAAGCCGTGAAGCTTGCCGTTAAATGCGGGGCAACCACCATAAACATTCCAGATACTGTTGGATACACCGTTCCTGAAGAATTTCATCATATAATCACTACACTTCTTGAAAGAGTAAAGGGTCTTCACAAGGTAACCCTTAGCGTTCACTGCCACAATGACCTTGGGCTTGCTGTAGCAAATACCATAGCAGCAATTAACGCCGGAGCCAGGCAGGCAGAATGCACCATAAACGGACTTGGCGAGAGAGCGGGCAATGCATCACTTGAAGAAATAGTGATGGCTCTTAAGGTAAGGAGCGATAAGAACCCATTTGAAACTGGAATTAATACTGAGCATATTTACCCCACAAGCAGAATAGTTTCTCAGGTTACAGGAGTAAATGTACAGCCCAACAAGGCCATTGTCGGAGCAAACGCCTTTGCCCATGAAGCGGGTATTCATCAGGACGGCGTATTAAAAGAGCGGATTACTTATGAAATCATGAACCCTGCAGATGTTGGGATACCATCTAATAAAATAGTGCTAGGCAAACACTCCGGAAGACATGCTTTTAGAAAGCGCATTGAAGAATATGGATATTTTTTAAGCGATAAAGACTTTGAAGAAGCATTTAAAAAGTTTAAGGATCTCTGTGATCTTAAAAAATATGTGTTTGATGAAGATATTGAAGCGCTTATAAGTGAAGAGTTTATGAGATCATCGGATTTTTATAAACTTGTTACAGCTAATTTTTCAAGCGGCACCAATATGCTTCCTGTTGCAACTATCACCCTGTTTATTGATGGTATTGAAAAAACGGTTTCAGAACATGGTGACGGACCCGTAGACGCTGCCTACAGGGCAATTGCAAAAGCCACAGGAGAGTCTGCAAAATTACTCGATTATAATGTAGGTTCGATCACTGGCGGCACAGATGCTCAAGGCGCAGTTACTGTAAGAATAGAAGATGATGGCATCATTTCCCTTGGGCAGGGATCAAATACGGATATAGTCGTTGCAAGCGCTAAAGCATACATCAATGCGCTTAATAAACTAAGGTGGAGAAAAGAGCATCCCAAAAAAGCTTCCTCGGCAGGGGTTTAATTCATTTACTACTAGAAAACAATTATGGCGTTTCCAAAAGAACAATTATCAAAACTCATAAGGGCTCAGTATCCCATAGTATATTTAGTGTCGTGGGAAGAAGAGCGTATTGAAAATAATCTAATCCGGTTAAAAGACGAACTCTACGGGCCCGATGCAGATTTTTTCAGCTGGTCTACAACCGGGGGGCTTCAAAACGGCGATGGCAAGGTTGATGGCTCCGGTGATATACAAAAAGCCCTGGAAATTGCGATACAAAGCAATAATAGAGGCATATTCCTTATAAAAGATTTTCATCACATCATTAACGATCCAAAGATAATAAGAAAGATAAAAGATGTGTATTCAGCTTTTAGAAATACCAGTAAAACCTTGTTTATAGTTGCTCCGGCTCTGATATTACCCTACGAGCTTGAAAAAGAAGTGAATGTAGTTGATGTTGACCTGCCCGATGCTCAGGAAGTGCGTGAGATATTCGATAGTACTATCGCTCAGATTGATAATGAAACGATTAAACACTCCTTTACGCCAGAACTAATAAACAACTGCATAAATGCTCTTATGGGTCTTGCAGCAATAGAGATTGAGCTTGCTTTAAAAAGAGTACTGGTGGATAAGACAAGCGCAGACAATTCAATCATTGAAGAGCTTTTGGAAGAAAAGGTTCAGATAATCAGAAAATCGGGCACTTTGGAATTTATAAGATCAAATGTTGTACTAGATGGCGTGGGAGGACTGGAAAATATTAAAGAATGGCTTCATATAAGGCATCATGCATTTTCTGCTGAAGCAAAGGATTTCGGGCTCGATTTTCCAAATGGCATGCTCATTATGGGTATAAGCGGCTGCGGGAAGAGCCTGTGCTCTAAAGCAGTTTCAACCGCCTGGAACCTGCCTCTTATAAGACTCGAACTAAACTCTGTATATGGCGGCGCATTCGGATCACCCGAGGAAGTATTCAGAAGAGCCATAAAAACAGTTGAAGCAAGTGCTCCCTGTATACTCTGGATAGACGAAATAGAAGCGGGCATTACAAGATCGGGAGAGAAAACAGGCGACAGTCCATCATCTAGAATATTCGGATATTTTCTTACCTGGATGCAGGAAAAACAAAAGCCCGTGTTTATTACTGCTACTGCAAACCAGATTGACCTACTTCCCCCGGAGCTACTGAGAAAAGGAAGATTTGATGAAATATTCTTTGTAACACTTCCATCGAGGGAAGAAAGAAAGGAGATTTTCAGGATTCATTTAACAAACAGGAAAAAAGACCCTGATGTTTACGATCTGGATTCGCTTGCAAAAAACACAGAGGGACTTAGTGGTTCGGAAATAGAGCAGGCCGTAGTAGCAGGACTGTTCGAATCGTTTTCCAAGAAAAAAGAGCTGGATGATAATGAACTCATTATAGCAGCATCTTCTATTGTTCCTCTGTCAATTACCATGAGAGAAGAGATATCCGCACTGGAGCGCTGGGCAGCAGATAGGGCTGTGAAAGCCTCTAAATAGTTTATCCGTATTTAGTATTAAATATTTTTATGTACCAATTTAGCAATCTTAAACACACCTTAACCCATTTTCTCTTAATTTTTATAGCAATAATTTTAAAATATAATTAATTTAATCTAAAAAAATCAGTATTTTCCCCCGATTCTATTAAAAATCTCAAAATATATTGTATAATAGTTGACTTAACATTAAGTTAGCATTAGTTTTTAATACAAAAGTTATAAATATCAATACTATTTTTGATTATTTGATCAGAAAAACAGCATAAATATATGATAATTCAATGTGATCAGTGCGATAGAAAATTTAGGGTGGATGACAGCAAGATCAAGCCACCAGGAAGCAGGGTTAGATGTTCAAAATGTGGCAATGTATTTTTTGTAGAAAAGAATGATACACCCAAAGTTGAAGAAACCGCACCGGAAACAGGAATTTCCGATACTCCTTCTCCAAATCTTGACAATTTACAGGTTGATTCTAATAGGAAAGAGGTTACAGACCCTAATCAAATAGAAGTAGGCATCAGCGAACCACAAAAAACGGAAGGTTCTGCTGAAATTGAGCCTGATGCAAGCACAGAGCAAGAAGATAAACAAGAACAAGTCTGGTCAATAGATGATGAGCAGCAAACATCCAGTCTGGATATAGAACAACCATCAATTGATATTAGTACGGGTACTAATACAGATCTTGATTCACTACCGGCCGAAGTAAAATTTGAACCTGGACCAGAGCCTGAACCAGAGCCAGAACTTAAAGCAGATTTGAACGTAGCTAATGGACTTAGTTTAGATACAGATAGTCCGCAGGATATTACAGAGCCTGACAATTCTTCAGTATCCTGGGCTTCATTGGACTCAGAAGAAGATAGTAAGACTTCAGATGACGATCTTACTCCCCCGGCACAGTCCATATCTGATATGGATAACAAACAGGTAGATACAGCTCCTATTACATCAGAATTTCCTCAATCTCCTCCACCAGCCGAGCCATCAATGGACTATGCTACAGACAGCGCGACAGATCCCGTACAACAGGTGGCCGAAGAACCAAGTCTTGATCTGGATATTGAAAAGGTCCAGCAAGCAGATAATCAGCAAGCATTTCAGTCAGCGCATGGCTCTGAAGCTCCATTGGATTCAGATCTGTCCGTTGATCAGCAAACTATGTCTCAGGTACAGGCAGAATCCTATGGCGGTGGTGCCCAGCAGGAGTTTGATTCAAGTTCTGAGGCTCCAAGCATAAGATCTACTTTAAGACCTCAAAAAAAGAGTTTCGGATCCAAGATCGGCTCATTTATAACGAAGATTATTGTAGCTGCCTGTATAATAGTTATTTTAGGTAGTGTTGGACTAATCCTGGCTATTAATCTTGAAGTTATTCCTAAAGAAAAAGCAAAAGAACTAAGAAGTTTTTTGGTTGCCAATCTTCCCATAGATATAGAGGACCCACTTGAGGGAATAAACATTACAAGTACTCCTGGTCAGTGGATAAACTCGAGCAATGGTCCTTTGTTTGTTGTACAAGGAAATGTTACCAACCTCACTGACAATATAGTAAACTACATTCAGTTAAATGCGCAGTATACTAATAACGGTCAGGTCCTGTATGATACAAAACTGTATGCAGGAAATACTTTTACTGGACAGGAACTTCAAACCTTATCTCTAAATGAAATAAATGAAAGATTAAACAGAAAGAACGGTGATATAGACTTTAGTGATCCAAGAAAACTTGCAGGAACGAACTATAATTTGATGCCCGGGGATAGTATACAATTTTATTCCATATTTCCTTCAAAGACTCAAATACTGGGGCTCAAACATAATATAGAAGTAATAGATGCAGAGTTAATATTAGTAGACAATTCAGGATAATAAAATTTGCCCATTGCTATTTATAAACTCTGAAGTAAAATACGCTCTCATTTTAATATAATAGATAAAATACGATGAAAACAACTAAACTAAAAATTAGTATAAGTCAGGATGGCCTGCTTCCTCAAGAAACTGTAGATGTAGAAACACTGGAGTTTCCTGTAATACCTAAAAAACTTCTAAAAGCGCTTGGTTTTGAACGTGTTGATACAAGCACATTTGTAGGCGTGCTTCCGGTGTTTGTAAACCTTTTAGATAAAGAACAGGAAATAGAGATTGAGCTTGGCGTAAACCAGCCGGAAATGCGCAAAAAGGTTTTAGAGGTTATACAGTTTAATACCCCCGAAGATCAAAGAATTGAGCTTAAACCTGAAACCCCGGTAGTTAAACCAAAATCAAAAAGGGGCAGAAAACCTAAAGTAAAAAAAGAACAAGAGTAAAACATGTTAGAGGATAAAATTGAAGAATCTCTAACCTTTGATGATGTACTGTTACTGCCCTCCTATTCTGAAGTTTTGCCCGGTGACGTAGATGTTTGCACTGTCCTAACCCCTAATATTAAACTCAATATACCTCTTATCAGTGCTGCAATGGATACAGTTACGGAGGCTAAAACTGCAATTTCCATGGCTTCAGAGGGTGGGATTGGCATAATACATAAAAATTTTACTATTGAGGATCAGGCATCCGAAGTAGAAAAAGTAAAAAAATATGAAGGCGGCATGATAATTAACCCGCTTACAGTAAGACCAGACAACACCGTAGGCGACGCTGTTAATATAATGCTTACAAAAAACATTACGGGTCTTCCGGTTACCCGGTCTGACAACACGCTTCTTGGAATAGTAACATACAGAGACCTTAGGTTTGAAAGAAACCTGGATTTTCCTGTGAAAAAAATAATGACCAAGAAGTCCAAGCTTGTAACAGTTAAAGAGGATATTTCATTAGAATCAGCCAAACAGCTGCTACATAAATATAAGATTGAAAAACTTCCTGTTGTAAATGATAAGTTCAAACTCACAGGGCTTATCACCATGAAAGATATAGAGAAAATAGAGAAACATCCTCTGGCCTGCAAGGATAAACTTGGAAGGCTAAGATGCGGTGCAGCCGTAGGGGTTGGAGAGGACAGCGAACAAAGAGTTCAGGCTCTTATCGATGCTAACTGCGATGTGATTGTAATAGACACCGCGCATGGTCACTCCCAAAGGGTGCTCGATGCTGTAAAATCAACGAAAAAGAATCATCCCGACACCGAATTAATAGCAGGAAACATAGCAACCACAGAAGCTGCCGAGGCTCTGATTAAAGCAGGCGCTGACTGCCTTAAGATCGGTGTTGGCCCGGGTTCAATATGTACAACTAGAGTAATAGCCGGTATTGGCGTACCTCAAATTACAGCAATTATGAATGTGGTAAAAGCAGCAAAGAAACATAATGTTCCGGTGATTGCAGATGGTGGCATAAAATATTCAGGTGACATTACAAAAGCTATTTCTGCAGGTGCTAATTCTGTGATGATTGGAAACCTGTTTGCCGGCGCTGATGAAGCCCCCGGCGAAGTTATATTGTATCAGGGCAGAACATATAAAGTTTACAGGGGGATGGGATCGATTGAGGCTATGAAAAAGGGAAGCAAGGACAGGTATTCTCAGGATGAAATGATCGATTCGAAACTGGTTCCAGAAGGAATAGAAGGAAGAATTCCTAACAGGGGATCAATTGGCAGCGTCATTTATCAGCTTCTTGGAGGACTAAGAGCTGGAATGGGTTATACGGGATGCAAGAACATAAATGAGCTTAGAGAAAAATCCAGATTTACAAAAATAACAAATGCCGGACTTAAAGAAAGCCACGTGCATGATGTAATAATTACCAAAGAGGCTCCAAACTACAGAGTCGAATAATTGGTCTAAAACTTTTAAGCATCTCCATATTTGTAGCTTTAATTATATAATTGCATGAGACAACTTGTATTGATTATAGATTTCGGGTCTCAGTACACTCAGCTTATTGCAAGACGAGTGCGTGAACTTGGCATCTATTCTGAAATAAAACCATTTAACTTACCGCTTGAAGAAATTAAAGGATTAAACCCCGGTGCAATAATACTCTCAGGCGGCCCCTGTAGTGTTTGGGATAAGGACAGCCCCAGGGTGTCTTCAGATCTATTTAACCTGGATATTCCTATCCTTGGCATATGTTATGGTATGCAGCTTACTGTAAGCTGCCTTGGTGGAAAAGTAGAAAAATCTAAAAAGAGAGAATTTGGGCCGGCTAAGTTATCAATCAAACATAGTTCTGATTTATTTGAGAATATTACAAACAACTCACAGGTCTGGATGTCTCACAGCGATAAAGTCCTTTCCATTTCCAAAAATTTTAAGATTATCGCAAAAACTAAAACCTGCCCTGTGGCAGCAATAAAGCATAAAGACAAAAAAATATATGGAACCCAGTTTCATCCTGAAGTGGTTCATACCGTAGAAGGCATAGAAATATTAACGAATTTTTTATTCAAGATTTCCGGTCTAAAGAAAAACTGGTCACCAAAATCATTTGTACAAAGAACTATTGAAGACCTGAAGAACACACTTGATGACTCTAAGGTTATATGCGGGCTTTCAGGCGGAATTGATTCAACCGTAACAGCAGCACTGCTAAAAGAAACAATCGGCAAAAACCTCCACTGCATTTTTGTTGATACCGGCCTTCTGAGGTTAAACGAAGCAAAAGAAATTGTGCAGTCATATAAACAGATGGAGCTTAACTTAAAGGTAGTTAATGCTCAGAAAGTGTTTTTACAAAAACTACGGGGAGTAATAGATCCAGAGAAGAAAAGAAAGATCATAGGCAGGGAGTTTGTAAAAGTATTTGAGGCAGAGGCCAAAAAAATCAAAGGGGCAAAATATCTTGCCCAGGGAACCCTGTATCCCGATGTAATTGAAAGTGTAAGTGTGAAGGGCCCTTCTGCCACAATTAAGTCTCATCACAACGTGGGCGGGCTTCCCAAGAGAATGAACCTGAAACTCGTAGAACCCCTAAGAGAACTCTTTAAGGACGAAGCAAGAAAGGCAGGAAAAGAGCTTGGCGTACCAACTGAAATTTTAGGCAGACACCCTTTCCCCGGCCCCGGGCTTGCAATAAGAATCATGGGGGAAATAACAAAAGACCGCCTGGAGATATTGAGGCAGGCAGACCGTTTATTTATTGATGAGTTAAAATCTTCTAACACCTATGATGATATATGGCAGGCTTTTTCAGTTTTTATCCCCGTAAGAACCGTAGGCGTTATGGGCGATGAAAGAACCTATGAAAATGTGCTTGCACTTAGAGCCGTTACAAGTACGGACGGTATGACTGCAAGCTGGGCCAAGATTCCCTACGACATACTAGAACGTGTTTCAGTGAAAATCATAAATGAAGTTAAGGGTATAAACAGGGTTGTTTATGATATATCAACAAAGCCGCCCAGCACTATTGAATGGGAGTAAATGAATTAACTAGTTTTGGTTTAATTTAAAAACTACTCGGTTGTCACTAACATTAATAACCTCCATAGAATCCTTGTCGGGTATCCTGTCAATTACAAGCTGTGCAAGCTGTTGACTCCGGAGATTAGATAGAACAAGCATATTTAAGGAGTTTCCATATTTAATCGTACGTTTTAAGACCTTTATTTCACTCAGTGATTCTTTAATCAGATTATCTATTGCATTGTAAAGTTTATAGTTAACGCTTCCTTCAAAGACAAGCTCCACTTTGGATGTGGTAATTACCACTACTGGTTCATCTTCATTCTCTATTTTCTTAGCGCTTAGATTTCCTACAATTTCTTTTGCGGCCCTGGTAGCGCTCTTGCTTATTGAATCAACTGCAATTTTGTGTAAATCACCTCCGGATAAAAACACATTTTTGTTAGTTTGTTCCAATACCTGTTCATCTTTGTCAGAGACCTTAATCGTTACTTTGGATAGGAAATCATATTTATTTGAATCTCCACGTTTGTAATCAGAAATTTCTGCATCAATGTATACCTTCGCCAGATAATCAGCATTTTCTTTTTTTACATATGTATATCCCGAGCCAATAAAAATAGTTGTCATTTCTCTAAGCGCCCGGGATAAAATGTCCTTGGTGAGAACATCTGCGTGATCGGAATTATAGGAAAGTTCTATGTAAAAATTCTTATTTTCAGAAATCTGCGATACCAGGTACTCCGTCTTGCCAGAAGAATAACCCGTGCTATTTGAAATTAAATTTGTATGTTTTGTACTAACCGAATGGTTTAATTCATCAATTCTGTGGAAATTAAGAGATGAACTATATGTAGTGCTGCCTGCTAATATATTTACGATAATTATAGTAAGTAGCGTAAAATTAATATTGCACATTGCATATATTAAAGCTATTTGGATTGAGTTTGTAAGTTTAGTTTGCTAGTTTTTTAAATATTCCGAAATCACTGAATATAGATACGAGTTCCCACCCGTCATTTCCAAGATTGTTGAGACTATCCTGCATATTGTTTGACAGTTTTTCTTTTCTGTTTTGTGCGTCCTGTTTTGATACGGCAATATCATGATCACCATCATCCGGTATTAAGCTTTCAATAGAAACAACCTTGTATTCCCAGGGCATTATTCTTGTTCCTCTACATTTTCTTCTAACTGCTGCTCAGCAGTTTCGTTTGTATCTTCATTCTCATCCTGTTCCTGCTCTGTATCATCTTCAATAACAAGCGGTTCGGCCAATTCACTTAGATCTTCTAAAGCTTCGAGCTTCTCATCGTACTCCTTTCTGGTTATCTTGCTATCTCTAATACTACGGTCCACTACCCTTACATCAAAATCAATATCAAATTTATCTTTCATACCTTTACTCCTCCTGATATCTAACTGACTGTTAATTATTGTATCCTATTTTTATAAGCATGCTATTTTTTGCTGGAATCTAAAAACCAATTCCAGGTTTGCTCAATACCACCATTAATATTTACCTTGGGAATCCATCCAAGCTTATTTTTAGATAAAGTGTTATCTAAAGATATGCTCTGCACCTCCCCTTCTCTTTCATCTGCATGTTTAACCTCTAATTTATAACCGTTTGCACAATTTCCAAGCAATTCAGTAAGCTTCAGTACATCAGTCTCAACTCCTGTGCCAATATTATAACATCCACATTCGGCATTTAATGCTAATATATTTGCATCAGCCACATCACTTACATATACATAATCCCTGGTCTGGGTACCGTCTCCAAATATCATGCATGGTTCATTTGCAAGAATTTTATTACAGAAAATAGCCACTACGCCTGCTTCTCCATGAGGATTTTGACGGGGTCCATATACATTTGCATATCTGAGCGCAACGTATTGTAGCCCATAAACCTGATGATAGTAGTTAATGTACTGTTCAACTGCAAATTTGGAAGTGCCATAGGGAGAAATCGGCATGGGTTTAGTATCTTCATCAGCAGGTATGTGAGGTGGCTCACCGTATATTGCACCGCCTGTTGAAGCGAATATAAATTTGCTGACTTTATGGTCTCTGCAAAGTTCCAACAGGTTCAATGAACCGATTATATTTATTTCAGCATCATAAACCGGATCATCCACAGACGTTCTCACGTTTATTTGAGCTGCATGATGATCTACAATATCGGGTTTAAATTCCCTAAAAATCTTCGATAATAAATCTTTATTCCTTATATCACATTTAATAAATTGCGCTTTATTGTTAATGTTTGATTCAGTACCGCTGGAAAGATCATCCACTATAAGTATGTCATGGCCATTTTCAATAAATTTATCTGCGACCCAGGACCCAATAAATCCTGCTCCGCCTGTAATTAATATTTTCATAGTTTTATATTAAATAATTTATGTCACTAACAAGACTGCTAATATTATCTAAATTCTGGTAATAAACAACGGTAAGTGTCACAAAACAATAAATAAATTGTACTTGAGGAAATTTATCGAGTTATTAATTGATTAAAAAACCGGGATATTACCAATATATTAGATAATTTAGATACACCTTATATTAAAATCGTAGCTTTATAGAAACTGACAATTTATGGAAGTACATACAATTATTGTCAACAATAAAGGCTTATAGAATAAAATATATAGTAATATTAATTAGTTAGAAATAGCAGCAGTAAGGTTTATTTCGTATATGCATATAGAATGTGCCTCCTAAAAACTTCCTTTATGATCGAGCAGTTACTAGTCATACTCAAACTTAATACCTAAGTTGTTGTATACCAATAAAATCTTAATCATTCTATAGAAAAGAATGTGCTTGGTTTTAATGTAACATTATCTAGTGGCACGTATATTGCTTTAGTATTAAGTATGAATTTTGATAATACAGTTGCTACTTCTGATTTTCAAATTATAGAAAATAGTGCTACGACATCAAAAACCACATTCTCTCCTAGTGGCAAAAAATCTAAGGTCTCTGTTCATTCCAAAGGCAGAAAACCTTATATTTCATCATCAGAAAACCCATCACTACAAAGATATTTTAACGAAGTTGGGCAGGAATATACATTTAATTCAAAACAGGAAATAGTATACGCTGTAAAACTAAGATCATTTGAAGCTTATTACAAACAGATAAACGCTAAAATTAACTCCATTAAAAAAACCCTTTGCAATGAGTTACAATCACAAAAATCTCAACATATAAATAAAACCAATGAACTCCAGAGATTAAATACTATTTCTCTTGTAACTAAAAACTCCATACAGCATTTTAAATCTCAGTTTGCAAGCTCAAATCTCAAGCTAGTTATTAGCCTTGCAAAGAATTTTTCCAACAGAGGGCTTCCATATAGTGACCTTATACAGGAAGGAAACATTGGTTTACTAAAAGCAATCGACAGATTTGATCCACACAAAGGATATAAATTTTCTACATATGAATCCTGGTGGATTCAGCAAAGTATGAATAGAGCAGTGTTGGATCAATCCAGATTAATCAGACTGCCTGTAAAAATACAAGAAGAATTCTTTAAAATTAGTAAATCTCCAAAATCACTCACCAAAGATAACGGCACCGCACCCAGGACTGAGGATATATCTGTACATTTAGGAATTAATGATAAAAAAGTTAAAAAGGTCGAAAAAGCCGCTAGTTTATCCGTAATTTCTTTAGACACTCCAAAGTACAAAGCCAATAGTGAAAGCGGGAATACTATTCAGGACTTTATCCCCGACAACACAGACTGTGTAGAAACATATATTTCGCAGATTGAGATGAGCGTTAATATATCAAAGGCACTTTCAAAGCTAAGCGAAAGAGAACAGAACATCATTAGTATGAGATTTGGAATTGGGTATAAACACAACTATACACTGGATGAAATCGGAAACTCTTATGATCTAACAAGGGAACGTATACGACAGATCGAAAGAAATGCTCTTATAAAAATCAAAAACAACCCAGATGGAGATATATTAAGGGAATATCTCACTTAAATATATACAATTTACTGGTATTTAAATTAGGGCATTAGACATCTGGCGGAGTAGAATTCATTAAAATATTAATTATTTTATTCATCATTTCGTCAGTACTAAGATGTCTGTTATTAAACCTAAACTCCTGTTCCTTTACATAATATATCAGATTAGATCTTCTTAC
>JBFFSH010000047.1:0-19341 GCA_041572575.1 Thermodesulfobacteriota bacterium | reverse complement strand
GTCTCTGCCTGCTTTAAAGCGAATGCTATCTGTTGTTCTGTAAATCTTGACTTCCTCATGGCAAAATACCTCCTGATTTATTGCATTATTTTGCCAGATTTCTCTACTTTTACCTGGTTCAGTTTGCAGGGTGAAGGTCAGTTAATATAAAAAATGTATTGCATTAATATAATATATTTGTTAGAATATGTGTAAATCTAAAGTTTTATATAATGCAATTTGATGTCTAAGACTTAGATAGTATGTCAATGTAGTATAATATTAAATTTTAGGAGCATGAATATGAAGGAACAAATACTAGAAATTTCATTAAATGGAATGGTGCTCGATACCAAAAGACTGGAAAAACCTGAAATTACAATAGGTAGGGGATCAGAGAATGATATTGTAATAAATAACCCTGCAGTATCCAGACATCATGCTACTATTTTTACTAATGTAAATACTGTTGTGATAGTTGATTCCGGAAGCACGAACGGCACATTTGTTAATAACAACAGAGTAATGGAAAAACAGCTGGATGTAGGAGATGAAATTATAATAGGGAAAATGATAATCAGATATAAAATAAAAGATGTGGATCATGATGAAGATACGGTTATAGACCTGGCTTTCCAGAGTGAAGGTGAACAAGAATCATTTCCTGATGGAACGTTTAGAGTTAATGAACAGGATAAGCAAAGAATATTAGATAAAGTTAAATCTGATAAAATTAGTACAATCCCTACTCTTATTGCAAGTAATAGAGAATTTCATATTAGTAACAATCACTTTACTATAGGAAAGAGCACCGGTAATAACTTAAAAGTGAGAGGTTGGTTTGTGAAAAATTTGCAAGCTAATATTGTCAGATTGAATCCTAAAACCTATAAGCTGATTAGTTATGGTTCTTTCCTGGCTCCTACCAAAGTTAATGGAACATCTGTTTCTCAAAAGATACTGGATAGCGGAGATGTAATCGAAGTAGGAAATGTAAAGGTTGTATACCAACACTAATATATATCCAATATCGAAGCAGATAAGTATTGGATATAAATGATTACTTTGACTTATCTATTTTTGCCCAGCTGTCTCTAAGCCCTATGGTTCTATTAAAAATAAAATTACCATTTTCAAACTCTTTAGGATCGACACAAAAATATCCAAGCCTTTCAAACTGATAATATATAAATGGCTTGGCTTCTTTTAATGACGGTTCTAACTTGCATGATTTTAATATTTGTATCGAGTCAGTATTTAAATAATCTGTATAGTCATTGTCATCTTTAGCTACATCCGGATCGGGTACTGAAAAAAGTCTGTCATATATTCTGACTTCAGGTTCAATACAGTGCCTTGCAGAAACCCAGTGAATGGTCCCTTTTACTTTTCTGCCATCAGGTGATGAGCCGCCCTTTGTGGCAGGATCGTAAGTGCAGTGAACTTCGGTAATTTCGCCAGTTTTATCATCTTTTTTAAAGTCCGTACATGTAACAAAATATGCATAACGAAGTCTTACTTCTTTTCCAGGGGATAGTCTGTAAAACTTTTTAGAAGATTCTTCTCTAAAATCATCCCTTTCTATATAAAGTGTTTTCGAAAATGGCACTTTCCTGCTTCCCATAGATTCATCTTCTGGATTATTAATAGCATCTAATTCTTCTTCTAAATCATCAGGGTAGTTATCAATTATAAGCTTTACGGGATTTAATACTGCCATAGCCCGCTTAGCCTTTTTGTTTAGGTCTTCTCTAACGCAATATTCTAGTAGTGAAACATCGATAACGCTGTTATTTTTTGATACCCCAATCTGATCACAAAAATTAATAATTGAATCCGGAGTAAAACCTCGTCTTCTAAGACCGGAAATAGTTGGCATCCGGGGATCGTCCCAGCCAGATACATATTTATTTTTTACCAGTTCACTTAATTTTCTTTTACTTAGTATTGTGTAACTAAGATTTAGTCTTGCAAATTCTATTTGCCTGGATTTGAAAATATCAAGCTCTTTGATAAACCAATCATAAAGAGGTCTGTGGTCTTCGAATTCCAGAGTGCATAGTGAATGGGTAACACCTTCAATAGAGTCAGACTGACCATGAGCAAAATCATATGTTGGGTAAATATTAAACTTTGATCCTGTTCTGTGATGTGGAGTCTTTATTATCCTGTATATTACAGGGTCACGCATATTTATATTGCCAGAGGCCATATCAATCTTGGCTCTTAATACATGCTCACCTTCTTCGAACTTACCATCTTTCATTTCTTTAAAAAGCTTCAAATTTTCTTCTATAGATCTATCTCTATAGGGACTATCTTTTCCTGGTTCTATGAGAGTTCCTCTGTATTCTCTTATTTCATCCATAGAAAGACTGTCCACATAAGCCTTACCGTCATTAATTAGCATTAATGCAAATTCGTATAACTTATCAAAATAGTCGGATGTAAAATAAAGACGATCTTGCCAATCATAACCAAGCCACTTCACATCTTCTTTTATAGATTCTACAAACTCAGTCTCTTCTTTTGCAGGATTTGTATCGTCGAATCTCAGACTGCAAATGCCTCCGTATTCTTTAGCGATACCAAAGTTGAGACATATAGATTTGGCATGTCCTATATGCAGATAACCATTTGGTTCAGGGGGAAATCTTGTAACAATATTCCCGCCATGCTTATTATCTTTTATATCCTGCTCTACTATTTCTCTTATAAAATCTTTATTGATATTTTCAGAATTCATCAATTGCTCCATAAAATGAGGAACTGGATTTTAGTCTAATAATTTGGTTTTAACAACTATTTCGGAATGTAAGGTTCTATGCACAGGACATCTGTCAGCTATCTCCAAGAGTCTGTTTCTCTGATCCTCATCAAGATCACCATATAGATAGAGCTGTCTGTCGATATAGTCTATTTTCCCTGTTTTGGTTTCACATTCTCCACAGTCCTCGTCATATATTTTCTTGTGATCCATAATTACTTTTGCAGAATCCAGTTTCCAGCCTTTTCTATTGGCATACATCTTAATTGTCATTGTTGTACATGAACCAAGAGAAGCCAGAAGAAAGTCATAAGGGTTAGGACCCAGATCAGTTCCTCCTACTGATTTTGGTTCATCTGCTACCATAGAGTGTCTGCCTACGAAAATATCAGTTTTCAGATTGCCGCTACCTGTTTGAACGACTACTTTATTATCTATTGCTTGAGTATTTTTATTACCTGATAAATTTATATATTTACCGGCCCATTCTGATATTAATTTTCCAACATATACGGAATCATTCTGATCAGATAGTAAATGATCTGCATCATCCAGTGATATAAAGCTTTTTGGGTGTTTTGCAGCAAGAAATATTTTCGATGCATTATCAATGGACACAACATTATCAAATGGTGAATGCATAACAAGAAGTGCTTTATTTAATCTTTTTAAATCATCTTCAATGCTTGAGTGTTTTAAATTATCAATAAATTGTTTCTTGATATTAAACGATTTTCCACCCAGGGTTATCTGATAATTTTGATCGTTATTATCAGATGCACCACCTGTAATAGTTTTTTCAACGTGTGAAGGATCGAAAGGGGAAGCTATAGTTACTACGGCTTTTGAGCTCTCAATAGATACTGCTGCCTTTGTGATAGCTGTTCCCCCAAGGGAGTGACCTACTAAAATACTTGGTGACTCGTAGTTTTCGGATAAATAATTAGCAGCATCTATTATGTCTTCTACATTAGATGAAAAATTCGTATCAGAAAAATCACCCTCACTCTCACCAAGTCCTGTGAAATCAAATCTCAATACTGCGATATCTTTTCCTGCCAGAGAGCGGCTTATATGATAAGCGGCTTTAATATTTTTTGAACAACTAAAGCAGTGAGCAAATATTGCGTACGCTTTTGGTTTTCCAACCGGCATATCCATTCTTGCCGAAAGTTCAAAATTGTTTCTATTTCTAAAACTAATATTAAGAGTATCCATAAAATTGTCCTTATATTATTTTTACAGCATTATTGTAGGGGCTATAATTAAATTAAATAAATCATTATAAATATGACTGAAAAAAGAATTAAACCAATTGTAGTTTTAAGCAACTGTCTTGAGTATAAAGCCTGCAGATATAACGGAGAGCTTATTCCTAATAGCTTTGTAAAGCAGCTTGAAGCATTTGTTATATATAAGCCAGTGTGTCCCGAAGTAGAGATTGGTATGGGTGTCCCGCGCGATCCGATTAAGATAGTTTTAAAAAATGACAAGGAGAGTCTCATGCAGCCCTCTACAGGGAAAGACTTTTCCAAACCCATGAGTAATTTTGCAAAAAACTATAATGCTTCTATTGAGGAAGTTGATGGATTTATATTAAAAAGCAGGTCTCCATCTTGTGGTATAAAGGATGTGAAGTTATCTGATAGTATGGAAAAAGGTCCCAAGATAGGGAATACAACAGGTTTTTTTGCAAGGGAAGTATTGAACAGATTTGATGGTCTTGCCATTGAAGATGAAGGAAGGCTTACGAATTACAGGATAAGGGAACATTTTCTGACTAAACTGTATATGCTTGCTGAATTTAGAAAACTAAAGAAGAAAAAAACTATTCAGGCGCTTATAAATTATCATACCATAAACAAGTATATTCTTATGTCTTACAACCAGACCAAAATGAGAGAGCTTGGTAAGGTTATTGGAAGTTATGATAAGAGCAATATAGATCAAATATATGAAAGTTATGAGAGGACATTAAAGACGGCACTAAAAAATCCCACAAGAAAAAGCTCAAATATTAACATGTTTATGCACGTATTCGGTTATTTTTCAAAAAACCTGAATTCAAAAGAGAAATCCTTCTTTTTGGAAAGTTTGCAAAAGTATAGAAATGATAAATTGCCTGTAAGCAGTATAATCACTCTTCTTAGATCATGGGTCATAAAATATGAACAGGAATATCTTATGGAGCAAACATTCTTCAGTCCTTATCCTGAAGAGCTAATGAACATCACGGATTCAGGGAAGGGCAGAGAACTTTAATAATAAATTCTGGTTTATAACTTACCAATATTGTTAGTAATTATTGTTTATAATACAATCTCTGGTAACATTTCCTCCGGTTATGAAAAAGAGAATAATGGTTGCTATGAGTGGTGGAGTAGATAGTGCCACAACGGCAGCCCTTTTAAAGAGCGAGGGGCATGAGGTCATAGGAGTCACAATGCAGCTCTGGGATTATGGAGATGCAGAGGGAGGGTGCTGCTCAGTGGATGAGGTTCGTGATGCAAGAAGAGTAGCAGATCAGGTAGGTATTCCTCACTATGTTGTAAACTATATGGATAAATTTAAGGAATTTATCCTTTCTGATTTTATAAATAAGTATATGGACGGCAAAACCCCGTCACCCTGCGTACTTTGTAATGAATACATGAAATTTGATTTTCTCTTAAAGCGTTCTTTAGAGCTTGATGCCGACTATCTTGCTACAGGACATTATGCAAGAATAGAAAAGGATGATCTTGGAAACTACAGACTTCAGAAGGCAGTAGATTCTAATAAGGATCAGTCATATTTTCTTTTTACACTAAAGCAAAAGGAGCTATCGAGAGTACTTTTCCCACTTGGTGATAAAACAAAAGAAGAGGTTCGTAGTATAGCAGAGGGGTTTGGACTAAAAGTTGCCAAGAAACCAGAGAGTCAAAACCTGTGCTTCATCACAGGAAGCAGCTATAAGGATTTTTTGAAGGATCACACCGAAGCATCTAACACTGAAGGAGATATGGTAGATACTAGTGGAAATATAATCGGTAAGCACGAGGGAATATTCTCATATACGATCGGTCAGAGGAGAGGACTTGGTTATGCTAATGGCAAGCCTCAGTATGTAGTTAGGATTGATACAAAGAATAATAAAGTAGTAATCGGTGATGAAGAGGATATTTATAGCAAGACATTAATTGTAAACGGACTTAGCTGGGTATGCCAAGTATCGGATTCAGAGTTTGAGGTTAATGCCAAGATAAGATACAGGCATAAGGAAAATATTGCTAATTTGGTTATTAACAATAAAGATGAAGCAATAGTCAATTTCCATGAGCCACAGAGAGCTATTACACCCGGGCAGGCTATTGTGTTTTATAACGATGATAAGGTTATAGGCGGAGGATGGATAAATGAGGTGCTTCATTGATGAAGAGCATCTCTTTTGTAACACTTGGCTGTAAGGTAAACCAGTACGATACTGCGGTTCTTAAAAACAAGCTTCCCAAGAGTAAATATACTACTGTACCATTTCCTCAAAAAGCCGACGTTTATGTTATTGATACCTGTACGGTTACCCATAAAGCAGATGCAGAGGCCCGGCACTATATCAACAGGGCTAAAAGAATAAATCCAAGTGGGGTAGTGGTAGTTACAGGTTGCTATGCACAGGTTTCTGCAGATGAAATAAGTCAGTTAAAGGGTGTTGACTATGTAGTTGGAAATTCCGATAAATTTTCATCTCTTATGAAAATAGTAAGAGAAGGATCTGTTCAGGACACACCAAAGGTTTTCATAAGCGATATATTTAAAGAGAAAAAGCGAAAGTTTGAAACACCTGATATTGATTTTTTCCCCGACCGGACAAGAGCATTCTTAAAAGTGCAGGATGGGTGCAACTATGCTTGTACATTCTGTATTATCCCTTACGCAAGGGGCAGATCGAGAAGCCTTGATATAGATGATGTGCTAGGTCGTATTAGGCTTTTAAGGGAATCAGGTTATAAAGAGATCGTACTGACAGGAATTCATCTTGCGAGTTATGGCAGGGACATAGGTTGTGAATTGCTTACGCTACTAAAAAGAATAGAAGAAGAAAAAATATTAAACAGAATAAGACTAAGCTCCTTAGACCCAGCGGATATAAATGAAAATTTCATAAAATTTCTATCTGAGTCTGAGACGGTATGCCCAAGCTTTCATATTTCTTTGCAAAGTGGTGATGAGAAGATATTGAAAGAAATGAGAAGACGCTATAAGCCTGAGCAATTTCTAGAATTAGCAAGCAATATCAGAAGTACGATGCCTGAGGCAAGTATAGGTACTGATATAATGGTTGGCTTTCCGGGTGAATCTCAAAAACAGTTTGAAAATTCATATCATTTGCTCAACAAATCGGAACTTACATATTTTCACGTTTTTTCATATTCGAAACGAAAGGGTACAAAAGCAGCTTCGATGAATGATCAGATTGCGCCGGATGTTATAAAAGAGCGCAGCAGAATACTAAGAGAACTTGGTATGAAGAAGAAAATTGAATTTAACTCCGGATTTGTTGGTAAAGAGCTTGAAGTACTTGTGGAAAACAATTCAAAAGGAACTACGCGTAACTATATTACAGTTAGGCTGGTTAAAGATAACTATACTAAAGGTGAACTTATTGATGTAAGGGTATCTGGCTTGAAGGACGATATTCTTATTGCATCAAAATATGCTCACTAATAAATTTATAGTTATTAAAATATTTTCAAATGAAATTCAAACTGCTTGCAATATTTACCCTATTCTTTTCTTGTTTCACAATATGCGCCCTTGGAAATACGAGTGAAGATAATCCTGATAAGGAACTTAAGATATGGTTTCTGTCAGACATACAGCCCAGAAATAAAAAAGAAAGAAAAGATTTTGAAAATGCAGTTAAGGAAATAAATAAAAATATTGCCGATATTGATTTTACGGTTGTTGCTGGAGATATTGTAGACATGACAACTGAAGATAGTTTTGACTGGTATATAGATGCTAAAAATAAATCTTATATAAAAGAGTGGTATGAGATTGCTGGCAACCACGACCTTAAGCCTGATGAGGGTGTTCTTTATAAAAAGAAATTAAATAGTCAACTTAATTATACAGTTACCAAAAATAATCTTCTCATGATATTTATGTCTGATGAAAAGAGGAGTTCTGCAAGTGATATATCTAATGAGACCTTTAACTGGTGGAAAAAGCTTGTAATAAATAATCAGGACAAAATAATATTTGTAATAACACATGCTCCTCTAAAGGGAAGCGGCATTACATTTTCATCATTTAACAGGCGAAATATTATAGATTCCAATAGATTTACTAAGATGCTTAAATCAAATGGGGTTGATCTATGGCTATCAGGTCACCTTCATATTCCTCATTCTATTGTTAGCAATTTCACATCCAATAAAAAGTTTAAGAACACAAAATTTCTTAATATTTCATCAATCAGGCGTGAATTGATGGGATTTAAAGATTCTGAATCATTTATAATAAGTCTAAATTGTGGTAGTAGCTTGGTAGAAATCAAATCCAGAAATCATACAAGGTCTAGTTACAATAAAAAACAGGTATATAATTATAAATTAAATAAAAAATATTTATGTTAATTTAAATAATTTGAGTCTTAATGTAATATGATACATCTAATTTTAATAAGAACGAAAAGAAACTGCTATATGCCAGGAGAGAAAGATTATATATGATGTGTAAAGATGTAGTCGAAAATATTATGGGCTATATTGATTCTGAATTAGACTATAATACATTAGAAGCCCTTGAGGGGCATTTGGGCGAGTGTCCGGAATGTAAATCGTTTGCCAATACTTATAAGAAAATGCTGGAGCTTTCCGGTAAATTAAAAGAAAAAACTTTTGTTACTCCCGAAATAAGATCGAGATTAAAGGAATTTTTAAAAACTCAGCTTGAAAATTAAGCATCAAAGTCTTTTAGCTCATCTTCAATATTTTTAAATTTTGAATCATCATAACCTTCTTTAACCTGATTACTTTTATCTTTCTTTGATTTATACAGATAATTGCCTAAAATAAAACCAATAATTATTATTCCAGCTATGGGTAAAATCCATATGAGTATATTAAATCCCTTAGCAGGAGGGCTGGAAAGGATGTTCTCTCCATATCTTTCAACAAAATAAGCAAGAATCTGTTCCTTAGATTTTCCATCTTCTAGTTGTTGCCTGATAGTAAGTCTCATATCTTTTGCAAGCTGAGCATTTGATTCTGACACAGACTGTCCGCTGCAAACTGGACACATCAGGTGATTAGAGATTTCTCTTATCTGGTTATCTATATCATCTGCTTGTTGAGAATATGCAATTGCAGTATAACTAAATAGAAATAGTATGATCAAAATACATGTTGATTTTAGTAAATTGTTAATTTTTAATTGTTTAGCCATTTGATAACTTTGTTTTGTTAATATAGAAATCTATTATTTCTTCAGTTAGTGGTCCTACATATTTTTCTACTATAATACCTTTATCATTAACAAAAAATGTTTCGGGCACTCCGCCAATGCCTAAATCTACTGCAATATTTCCGTCTATATCAACACCATTTGGATAGTTACTCTTATATTGTTGGAGATAATGCTCAGCTTGATCCTTGTCATCTAAAATATTTATACCAAGGAATATAACGTTGTTGTTCTTATGCTTTAACCACGAAGCTTCTAAGGCTGGAAATTCTTCTTTACATGGATTGCACCAAGATGCCCAAAAATTTATGAGTAAAGTATTTCCCTTTAATTTATCTATATTAATTTTATCTCCACTAAAAAGCTCTATATCATGGTTTGGAAAGTTTTTACCAATCAACGGAGATATTCGGGGTTTATTATCTTTGTTACCGAGAATAGAAATAGCTAGTATAGCTATAAAACATCCTATGAGTAAAAATGTGGATATTTGCAGTATTTTAGGGATATATTTCATATATTAGTTTAATTTCATAGACTTACATATATAATATCTTAAATAGATGTTTATTAATAAATTATTCACTTTCCCAAAATGCATCTGATATAATCTTATTATATATACATGTTATAAAATATCGATTTATTAAAAATATGCAATGAATAAAATAATTTTTGTATCCAACAGGCTTCCTGTAACAATAAAAAGAGATCAAAACAATGAACTCGAAGCCATCGCAAGCGGCGGCGGTCTTGTCACAGCACTTAGTACATTTGAAAAAATGTCTGAAAAAGTGTGGATTGGCTGGCCCGGTGTTTTAGATAAACGCAATAAATCAGAGAATGATGAGATAAAAGAACTATTAAAACAATATGATTACAGGCCTGTATCACTTAACAGTAAACAAATCAAAGAATACTATGAAGGTTTTTGCAATGAGACGATATGGCCGCTATTTCACTATTTTGTCCAATATGCAATTTATGAGAAAACATTTTGGGATACATACAGAAGCGTAAATCAAAAATTTTGTGATGCAGTATTAAAAGAAGCCCGGCACGATTCCATAATATGGATTCATGACTACCACCTGCTGCTTCTACCCAATATGATAAGACAGAAACTTCCTGATGCAAGAATTGGATTTTTCCTTCATATACCGTTTCCTTCTTCTGAGATCTTCAGGCTTATTCCATGGTGCAGGGAGATTATCGATGGTCTGCTTGGATCAGATGTTATAGGATTTCACACGTTTGATTATGTTAGACACTTTGCCGAAAGTGTTAGAAGAATAGTAGGGATAGAACACACACTTGGACAGTTCACTCTTGGGAGCAGGGCAGTGCGGGTTGATACTTTTCCTATGGGTATAGACTATAATAAATTTTCGAAATCCCCATCAGAACCGGTAGTCAAAGAAAAGATATCTAAGTTAAAAAAGGAAATTGGCGGAGATTATAAAGTAATACTATCAATTGATAGACTGGATTATACTAAGGGTATACCAAACAGGTTGCAGGCAATAGAGCATTTCCTGGATAATAATCCCGGATATAAGCAAAAAGTAATATTTATTGTTGTAGCCGTTCCGTCAAGAACAGAGGTGGAGCATTATAAAAAATTAAAAGAAAATGTTGAATATCTTACCGGTAAAATTAATGGAAAACATGGTTCCATAGGATGGACACCTATTTGGTATCTATATAGGTCATTTGAATTTGACGATCTCATAGCTCTCTATTCTATTGCGGATATTTTGTACATTACACCAATAAGAGATGGCATGAACCTTGTTGCAAAGGAATATGTTGCAACGAAAAATGATGGTAATGGGGTTTTGATCCTGGGAGAAATGGCAGGTACTGCTAAGGAATTGGGAGAAGCCATTATTATTAACCCTAATGATATTGAGAAAACTTCAAATGCGCTCAAAAAAGCTTTGGAAATGCATATAAATGATAAAACTGCAAGAATGAAATCAATGCAGAAAAGACTTAAAAGATATGATATTAAGAAATGGACAAATGACTTTATGGATAGACTAAGTCAGATTAAAGATGTACAGAAACAAATTGAATCCAAGGTGCTAGCGGGCAATGGTAAGAATAGTCTTATAAATGATTATAAAAAGGCATCAAAGAGGCTGTTGCTTTTAGACTATGATGGCACACTCATGCCGTTTAATGAGAATCCGGCAAATGTAAGCCCGGATAAAGAAGTGATACAAATACTATCAAATCTCAAGAATGATAAAAGAAACACTGTTGTAATTGTAAGCGGAAGGGACAGAGGCACATTGCAATCCTGGCTTGGTAATCTCACTCACGGAATGGTAGCAGAGCATGGGGTTTGGATAAAAAATGGAAGCTGGAGTACTATTGAAAAACTCGATAATAGCTGGAAGGATGAAATAAGATCTATTGTAGAGATGTTTGTGGACAGGACTCCGGGATCACTTCTTGAAGAAAAAGAATTTTCACTCGTATGGCACTACAGAAAAGTTGATCCATCACTAGCAAACATTAGGGTAGGGGAGCTGAAATATATTCTAATTCATGCCATAGCTAATCTGAATTTGGGGGTACTTGAGGGCAACAAGGTTGTTGAAATAAAGAATACCGGCATCAATAAGGGAAGGGCTGTGAGAAAATGGTTGGATTCAAATAGTTGGGATTTTATTTTATCTGTTGGAGATGACTGGACAGATGAAGATGTATTTGAAGTACTACCCAGGGATGCTTATTCTATAAAAATAGGGTTTGGGGCATCAAAAGCCTCATATAAAATCCATTCTTATAAAGAAGTGAGAGATCTACTTAAAAAAATAAGTACGCTTTAGTTTATAATAATACTAAATACCTATATCTATATAGAAACTTTCTGAAATTAGAGTAATATATAAAATTATTTAATTGAGTAATAATTTTGGAAGAACAAAGCCTTAGAGTATATAAATTTTTATCACGTTTCCCTTTTCCCAATAGCTATTTAGGGAAAATCATACTTGTTGCGTTTTTTGGTATACAGGTACCCCTTATTACATTAATTATTTATTCCGTCTATTCTAATCCCCAGGGGCCGGAATCGTCTATAAGAATACTTGCAGCTACAGTTATAGCCTCTGTAATGGGAACAGCTTTTACACTTTATGTAATATATTATTTATTAGCACCTGTATCCCTGGCTTCACAAAAATTAAGAGAATACATAACTGATAAAAAAATGCCTAATCTTCCTACATATTATAAAGACGGAGCAGGGCAGCTGATGTCAGATGTGCAGTACACGGTTTCTCATATAGATAAACTCATAAGATCACTGGAAAAAACATCGAGCACTGATTATCTTACTGGAACTTATAACAGGTTTTCAGCAGAGACAAGATTAAAGGAAGATATTGCAAGATCATCCAGAGGGGAACATAAGATGAGCCTTGTTCTTATTGATCTTGACGATTTTAAGAAAATTAATGATAAGTATGGCCATGATATCGGTGATTTCTGTTTAAAACATGTAGTAAATATTATCAAAAGTAATATTAGAGAGAGCGATTGGCTTGCAAGGTGGGGCGGTGATGAAATTATGCTAATGCTTTTCGATTCTGATGAAATATACGCATCAAACGTACTTGAAAGAATAACATTGTCATTGGAAGAAAACGCAATTCCTTCGTCTTATGGGCCAATAAAACTTACTATAAGTGTTGGAGTATCACAGTATAAGAGTGATTATGATTTTGAAAAATATTACAGAAGAGTCGATACTGCGCTGCTTGAAGCTAAAAGAAGGGGTAAAGGTCAGATTGTATATGCTTCAAAACTTCCTCACACTGTAGATGATATGTAATTCCAGAGTGCAAGAATTACATATGACTGTTGTTTAGTCATCTTCTAAGAGCTGAATTACTTTTTGCTCAAGTCTTTGTTTGTATCCGGACAAATCAAATTCCTTTCTTGCAACTCCTGATTTTATTGCAGCTTCTGCTACAGCATAAGACTCGAATAGAAGGACTCTTGGGTCAAATGGTTTGGGGACTATGTATTTGGGGCCAAATTCAAAATGGGATTTGCCATATGCCTTTGCAACAGATTCATCGGCACCCTTTTTTGCAAGATCAGCAAGCGCATGAGCAGCTGCTACTTTCATTTCTTCATTAATGGTTTTTGCTCTAACGTCTAGAGCTCCTCTGAAGATAAATGGAAAACCAAGCACATTATTAACCTGGTTAGGATAATCCGATCTACCTGTTGCAATTATAATGTCCTGTCTTGCATCCATAGCATCTTCATAGGTTATTTCGGGATCAGGATTAGCCATTGCAAAGATTATTGGATTGTCAGCCATAGACTTTACCATTTCCTTGCTAACTCTGCCGCCAACAGAGAGTCCAACGAATACATCTGCACCTTTCATTGCATCTTCTAAGGTACGCAAATTCGTCTCTACCATAAAACGTTCTTTTTGTTCATTAATTCCTTCTTCTCTGCCTTTATATATAACACCCCTGCTATCACACAATATCATGTTTTCTCTTCTGGCGCCCATTTGTATAAAAAACTCGCCACAAGCAATAGCAGAAGCTCCAGCTCCATTTATAGTAATTCGTACGTCTGCAATATCTTTATTGCCTATTTCACAGGCATTTATCAGACCTGCACCTGATATTATAGCGGTGCCATGCTGATCATCGTGGAAGACAGGAATATTCATTATTTTTTTAAGTTCTTCTTCGATATAAAAACATTCTGGAGCCTTTATATCTTCTAGATTAATTCCCCCAAATGTGGGCTCAAGCAGTTTTACTGTTTTTATAATTTCGTCTGGGTCTTCGGTATTTAGTTCTAAATCAAATGCATCAATATCAGCAAATTTTTTAAATAGTACGCTTTTACCTTCCATTACGGGTTTGCCGGCAAGAGCACCTATATTACCAAGACCAAGAACTGCCGTCCCGTTACTAATAACAGCTACAAGATTTCCTCTGTTTGTGTAGTCATAAACAAGGTCTGGAGTCTGTTCTATCTCTCTGCATGGCTCTGCAACACCGGGAGAATATGCCAGTGATAAGTCCCACTGAGTATCGCATGGTTTGGTCGTATGTATTCCGGTTTTACCTTTTGGGTCAGAACTATGATACTGTAGCGCTGCTTCCTTCATTTTATCCATTTACTAATATATCCCAGAATTAATATATCTTTTAATACTGTATTAAAATAAAAGCTATATAGTTACATGATTAATGCATTAGTTTCAATTATTTTTAATAAAAAAATTCAACAGCTGAAATATTTGTTGTTCATTAGAATAACATATAATAGAATTAAAACATTAGAGGGAGTTAAGACTATAACTTGAAGTAACTAATTAAATATTCATTATTTTTATTCTATTAAAAGGATTTCCAAAAATCGAGTCCAAGAGAGTCTAGTATCTTTTGGCCATAAATATTTAGGTAAAAAAGTGTATTTGTGACCATTAAGATTCCAATAATCATCAAGGCGCCCCCAGTAACATATTTATATATTCCATAGTTTCTTTTTATCCAAGAAAATGCAGATAATGCCTTTGTAAGAGCAAGACCCGTAATGATAAAAGGAAGCCCTAAACCCAAGGAATATATAAACAACAATATGGCACCCTCTGAGGCTCCCTCTGCAGTGCTTGCATAAAGCAAAATTGAAGCAAGAATAGGACCTACGCACGGTGTCCATCCAAAACCAAAGGCAATCCCAAGAAGAAATGGCCCTAAGTAGTTTAAATTACTATCTTTTATTTCTAAACGCTTTTCACCGTAAAGTTGTGGTATTTTAATTAGTTCCAGCACGAAAAGAGAGAATATGATAATTACTACACCTGATATTTTGAGTAGAAGGAACTTATTTTGTTGTAGAAAACCACCTAAAAAAGTTGCTGAAGCGCCAAGTGTCACAAAAAGAAAGGAAAATCCAAGTACAAAAAATATACTTGGAATTAATACTTTTTTTAGTGTATTAGAAGCTTTTTTCTCAGTAAGCTCGTCAAACGATAATTTAGTTACAAGTGATATGTATCCTGGGATTAATGGTAAAACACATGGAGAGATGAATGATACTACTCCTGCCAAGAAAGCAAATACCCAGCTTACCTGTACTTCGGCTCCGCTCAATTAAGTATTTCCTCTAAATATTTGTTAAATAATTTTTCTCCGCTCTCACCTAAGAATGGACCGTAATTTTGTTTTACAATCTTCCCTTTTCTATTAATAAAGAATGTCGCAGGAAGAGCAATTACACTATACTTGCTTGATGTTTTACCTTTGCTGTCGTTTAAGTTTAAATAATTAATATTAAAAGAATCTAAAAATTCTTTAGCGCTTGCCGTATCATCTATCACATCTATTCCAATAAAAACAAGCCCTTTGTCCTTATGTTCTTCCCAGGTTTTTTGTAAAAACGGCATCTCTTCTCTGCATGGTGCACACCATGAAGCCCAGAAATTCACTATCACAGGTTTATCTTTAAAATCACTTAACTCAACAGTGCCTGACCCATCCAAATTTTCTAATTTGAAATTATAGGCTGTTTTTAATTCTTCTTTCTCTTGTGTTTCAGTATTCTGAGGGGTTTCTTCAGATGTGATCACCTTTTGTTCACACGCAAAAATAAAAAAAGCACATAGAAGCATTGTAATTTGGAAGTATCTATTCATATTTTCATAAAATTAATCAGTATTTTTGAATTTAAATCAGTAAATATGATAAGTATAAATTATTAGATAGCAAGAAAAAGGAAAAGGAAGCATGATTTTTCATGCTTCCTTAAAATATAGATTAACTTCCTTTTTTTACCTTGGTTGGAACGATACCTTTCATACCGTCTTTTTCGAAAAGTTTACCTTCAACTGTTACAATTTCTTCTGCATGATCCATAAGTCCTTCGTTAGGATCTTTCATCATTCCTGTTGCTAAAACCTGGTAGAGAACGCCGTTTGTCTCATCCAGTATTCCAAAAGCCTGGCCTGCCTTGGCACATGCCTGAGCACATACTCTGTGATCAGCGCCTTTCATGCCTGCCTTTATGTAACAAGCAGGGTCTACTACTCTTCCGGTAACAGAAATGTCTGTGGATTCATTCATTTTCATATCACCTGCAGTTGCTGATGATATAAACATTACTGCACCTATTGCAAAAACACTAAATATACTAAAAAATCTCATATATTTTCACCTCCTCATATAGAGTTATTACGTTTTTGATAATTAATATTCATATTAACTATCAATCTAATAACTAGGATGCATATAATAGAGGAAGGTTTCAGGATTGTATCTAAAACAGATATTTATGGTTGTTTAAATCTGCAATTGTATCAATATCTGCTCTGAAATCTAGCAATTTGTAGTTAAAATTGAGCTTATTTGCAATGTTTAGAGTTTTTTTAAGTACTTTATCACTACTCCATTCAATATTATTAAATAATTCTATGCTGATTTTACAAAGTCCAATTAGATAATATCCACCATCAGTAGCCGGACCTAATACTAAATCGTGATTATTCAGCAAATTAAAAGTGTCTGAGATGGTATTGTAATTAATATCAGGACAATCTGTTCCGATTATAATTGTTTTCTTATAACCGGCTGTAAAAGATTCACTGAAGGCATTTAACATTCTAGCGCCTAAATTGTTTCCGGTTTGTGAATAATAATTTACATCATTAAAATCTATAAACTTTCGTACTTCTTTGTCTTTATCTTTTGGTGTGTAATAAATAGAAATATCAAAGCTAGTACTTTGAACCTTATTTAAGGTACTCGATACGAGAAGTTTATATATATTAAGGGCTTTAACATCTCCAATATCTTTTGCAAGCCTGGTCTTAACCTTACCAATTTGTGGATATTTTAAAAAAATAATCAGATGATTAACGTGTCTTTTCATTTACAGACCACTAACAGCATCCGGTAACTGAATCACTGCAGCATGTAAAGTCATCGGAGACCTTATCAGTTGGATCTGTAATAGTAAAAAATGAACTGTACGGGTGATGTGATAACTTGCGCGCAGTGTCAGTGCATACCTCTACTGCTTCACCCCTTGGGAATATATGACCTTCTTCGTCCAATGTTGCCTTGAAAGGACCATGATATATGGCTTTTTGACCTATGTAGACACATCCTGCTTTTTTGCTGAATTTATAACCTCTTACTGATACAGAATAGAACTTATAGCTCTCTATGGTTTTCCAATAAGACTTTGCAAGCACCTGTATACCATAAAATCCCGATTGCTCCAGGTAGCTTATAAACTGTTCCTCAGTTAATGCGCCTGCTATACACTCACCCCAAAGCTGTTGATTATTAATTATATGAGGAGGCACTTCTTTCTCTGATACAATATCACTTATCACTATACGTCCGTGATCGTTTAGTATTCTCCACATTTCTGAAAACACGGTTTTTTTATTAGGTGAGAGATTTATTACACAGTTCGATGTAATTAAGTCTACAGATTCATTTTCAAGAGGTATTTCTTCTAAAAATCCTTTTTTAAATTCAACATTGCTGAATCCAAGATTTTTTGAGACAACAGATTTACATTCATTTGCTACTTTTAGCATATTGTCTGTCATATCGATTCCAAACACCTTTCCCTTCCGACCAACTTTTTTTGAAGCTATAAAACAGTCGATTCCTGCTCCCGAGCCAAGGTCTGTAACAACCTCTCCCTCCTTAATTTCAGCAATGTTCATGGGGCTTCCACAACCATAAAACCTGTCTATTACATCCTGTGGGATATGGCTTGTGTCATCCAAGGGATAAGATGTTGGACAGCATAGATCTGCCTGAGGTTGCTCAGCAGCTTTACCATAAAAATCTCTTACAGATTCCCTTGATTTATCAAAATCATAGGTGAGTACACAGTTTGAATGCGATACTTCGATTATTAGATCTGTGTAGTTATGTATTCCATTGGGATGGCCATTTGATGATAAGCCGTTTCCATTTGTATTTCCATTGCCGTTAATGTTGCAGTCCAGTACTTCTTCTCCCATGGATTTGTAAACAATGGGTGAATCAAATCCAGAGGCCCTGTTAAATTTCCGGGCACTTTCTTGTGCAAGCTCATATAGTGAAGTATTAATGATATATTCATGCAGCTCAGAGTATGGATCGAGCCCCTCAAGATCACCTTTACCAAAAGTGGAAGCTGTATAGAAATATGTATGCTCAATATCTCCTCCACCGCATATATATTTTATATAGCAATTATTGCATTTTGTCTTTTTTTGTACCGTAGCAGTTCTAAACTTATTAAAAACCGGACTCTCCTTCCATATGGATTCAAGAGTGTTATCTAAAATACTGCCTCCGCTAAGACCCGGGTAATTTGCAAATGCTGCCGATGGATAAACCTTCCCGTCTGAATATACACACAGGCTTTTCCAGCATGCATTGCTTAGGTCATGTTTAGTAAACTTTTTGGATTTAAGTTTAGTCTTTATGCTTTCAAAGTTGTCTATTTTAATTCCAAGCTCATCTGCAACTGATTTTGTTTCTCTAAGTACTTCTATCAGTTTGTATGTAGGTACTATCATGCTGTCATTTTGAGAGATTCTTCCTCTTTGATGCACCCACAGAAGATGATGATTATTTACTCCTAAACCATGAATAAGTCTTGTGATATTGGTGATGTCATGCAGGTTATCAGAATTAACAACCGTTGTTACAGTTGGATCAAGACCACTTTTCACTGCTGATTTAATTCCTTCAATGATTTTTTTAAATGTTCCCTTACCCCTAATAGAATCGTTGGCTTTTGCAGTCGAGCCGTCAAGGCTTATCTGTGGCTTAACCCTGCCGCGGCTTACTTTTTGAAACTGTTTTAAATTATCTTTATGATTAAAGAACATTCCATTTGTAAGTATAATCAGTTCTGTATAAGGGGCGGTTGTGATGTAATCAATTAGTTCAAATATGTCTTTTCTAATAAACGGCTCTCCACCAGTAAAATAGAATCTATACACACCAAGCTTTTTTGCCTGATCAATGAGGTCTTTAAGAACTGAGGTTTCCAGTCCCCTATCTCCTGATGGGCCTGATTCAACCAGGCAGTGGGTACACTGAAGGTTGCAAGAATTATTCGTATGTATCCATAGTTCACTAAGG
>JBFFSH010000046.1:0-19455 GCA_041572575.1 Thermodesulfobacteriota bacterium | reverse complement strand
TTGGTTACAGACCGCCTGCTCCAAAAGCTTTAATACAAGACAAAAAAACCACGAACTATGAACAAACTTTCACTCCAACTCACTGACAAAATGTTAACAAATTCTAACTTTAAAACTGGACCTAAATTCTGGGGCTTGACACCCAAATTGCAATCTACAGAAGGATTACCCGTACTACAACCACAACAGGCTCCTGAGAGTCCTCCGCCGGCAAGTGCGTTTTCAATCATTGATGGCAGAAATAAAATGGATAAAGCAAATAATGAAATTATAAAAATCCTGTTTATGTTCATGGTTTTTTCCTTATAGAATATCGAGATATGAAGTTATAATACTGATCCTCCTTAATACAGAATTATGCTATCACATCTGGATTTTTGAGTCAATGCTTTTGTTTTAATTTGAATTAAAGGTGATTACCAAGGATCATTGCAGAGTTTCTTTATTGGCATAGCCCCTTGTGATGGGGATGGATGAGGCATGATGAAGCACGATGTTCCAGTTGTCATCTCCGGTATCTTCAAACACGTTTGTGGCCTGAATGAGGTTTACGGCGATCTTGTCATTTATTACATGAGATATATGCTCGATGCATGTAACCCAGCAGATTTCATCTGTAATCTCAACATGAACATCTGAAATGCTCACCCCGGATATCCCGCCTGCTACAAATATGTTCTCCCAGCTCTTTTTAATAGGATCCCATCCAATGAGAAGCGGCCAGCCCGGGTGGATACACTTTGCCCTGTGGTCAGTAACCCACACGCTTTCCATAAGCTCTATATCGTTTGCGCCAAGGGCGTCATAAAACGTTTTATTAAGATTTAATATTTCTTCTTTCTTGTCTGACATCTTTTTATATTTCTCTTTGGATTATTTTAATATGTCATCTATTTCACTAATTACAATACTATCTGTTTCATGCTCCAACATCAAAGATAATTGTTGTTTTGCTTCATCTCCAAGAAGTTTCCAAAGCGCCCAGACAGCCGCTGCCCTTATAAGAGGCTCTTCATCAGTTAGCGCATTTTTCACTTCTGCAGCAAACCCGGTGTTACCCGAATTTCCTATAGCTATAAGAGCGTTTCTTATAAGCCCCCTTCTCTTGGTTCTTTTTATGGGGCTCTTCCTAAATACCTCTCTAAACCTATCCGGTGTCATACCGGCAATATCAGTAAGCTTTGGATTTAAAAGCCCCTCCCTTGGCTGAAACTCCGGAGCATCTGTAATATTCGCTTCACGATTATCTTTACTATTCCAGGGGCATACATCCTGGCATATGTCACAGCCGTAGATATTGTTTTCCAACCCCTCTCTTAGCTCAGAGGGAATGGAGTCTTTTAGCTCTATTGTAAGATAAGAGATGCATTTTGTCGCATCAAGCACATAGGGCTTTACAATTGCACCTGTCGGGCAGGCATCAATGCACCTTGTGCATGTGCCGCATCTGTCGGGAGCCTCGGTGTCGTATTCAAGCACCATATCGGTTATGATCTCACCAAGAAAAAGCCACGACCCTGCCCCCTGGTTTATAAGGCAGGTGTTTTTCCCTATCCAGCCTATTCCAGAGTACTTTGAATAAACTTTTTCCATCACAGGGCCGGTATCTACATAGAATTTGGAATTAAACGAATCCGGGCAAATCTCCTTACAGAATTCATTTAGGGATTTTAGCATATCTAGCACACTACCGTGGTAGTCATCTCCCCATGCGTATCGCGATATCCATCCCCTGTCTGTATCATCAAGCTCAGTGGAGTATGGATAGTCAGTGTTGTAGTTAACGGCACAGCAGATAATGGATTTGGCACCTGGAAGGACTTGGGTAATGTCTTCCCTTTTGGCAGAATTTCTTTCAAGATACCCCATCTTGCCGGCATAACCCTTATCGAGCCACTCTTTATAAAACTGGTTTTCAGGAAACCTGCCCACCGCTGAAACGGCCACAAGATCAAATCCGGTGGTAAGCGCTTTTTCCTTAATAAGAGATGTAATCTTATTTATGTCCACAGACTGAGTTTAACCGTTTTTTGCCTGATTGATTATCTGGAGTATTTCATTCAATGTATCGGTACCTGTAAAATTGCTTACATAATAGGAAGCTGTTTTTAGCTCGAGTGGGGCGTCTATTGTAGCAACTGAAAAATTTAGACCCGAGAGCAGATCATTATCCTGCTCGGTTTTGTTTATAAATGCCACCTGGGTGTTATTTAGCCCGTAGTCAGCGCAGAGTCTTTCGATAAACTCTTTATATGAAAGCCCGTCAAGAGGTATATATTTAATATCACTTCCATTTACAAGATTGTCGTAGCCTCCGTTTAGTGTGTTGGAACTGAGCACAATTCTCATATTTTTTTCGAGCAGACTCTTAAGGTTATCGGGCTCAATCTTCTCACAAAGCAGCCCACCGGCTTCTTTGATCTCCGCTGCGAATATCTCTGCATCTATAATGAGAAGATTTATATATTTTAACTTTCTTTTTAAATCCGATCTTAAAACTAGAAATTTCATTTTTATAAATTACTTTAATAACAATGTGTTAGTCTTAGATGTACCTAGTTTAAATAATGTATATAAATGAATATTTTATCCGGTCAATAAATGATACCACTTAGGGATACCACAAAATCAAACTCGTTTCCGTTTATTAATATAACATTAATTACCGTTAACATATTAATATTTTTCTTCCAGCTTACGCTTGGAGACCGCGTAAATGAATTTATATACCATTACGGCCTCGTACCGGCCAATCTGTTTTCAAAAACGAGCCTGTCATTTTCGGACAGGTTCTTTCCATTTATAAGCTCTATGTTCCTTCACGGTGGTTGGATGCACATAATCGGCAACATGCTCTTTTTGTATGTATTTGGAGACAATGTAGAGGACAGAATGGGCCATTTTAAGTATCTGATGTTCTATGTGTTCACTGGGTTTATTGCAGCATTTTTTCAGATTGCAACCAACCTCAGCTCTCAGATACCAATGGTGGGAGCAAGCGGCGCAATATCCGGGGTTTTGGCCGCATATCTGCTGTTCTTTCCTAGAGCAAAGATTCTCACTGTAATTCCCGTATTTATTTTTCTTCAATTTGTCCATCTTCCGGCATTTGTATATATTCTGCTCTGGTTTGGTTTTCAGCTTCTAAGCGGCATAGGAGCGCTTTCTATTGGGGGTGATGTTGGCGGAGTCGCATTCTGGGCTCATATAGGGGGATTTGTAGGAGGGTTAATTTTAGCCAAATCATTTCAGAAAAAAGGATATAAACTTCTAAGTAATATTAAAACCAAGTATTATCATTAGAGAGCTATGAGAAAAAAAGAGACTTTAGCAATACTTACGGCAGGCGGCCCTGCTCCGGGAATAAACGGGGTTATAAGCGCTGCCACAATTGAGGCTGTAAACAGGGGACTGAAAGTCATTGGAATTCTGGACGGATTCAAGTGGCTTATAAAAAAAGACTGGACCAAGATTACTAATCTTACTATTAATAATACCTCCAGGATACACAACACCGGCGGCTCGATAATTGGTATCTCAAGAGACAATCCCACTCAGTCAAAACAGAGTATGGCAAATGTCATATCAACGCTCAAGAAATTGAAAGTAGACTATCTCATAGCAATTGGAGGAGATGGAACACTTTTTTTAGCAAACGAGTTATCCAGGGCAAGCAGGGGCAGGTTAAAGATTGCACACGTTCCAAAGACTATAGACAACAACATCGCGCTTCCAGGATATATTCCCACTTTTGGATTTGAGACAGCAAGACACATTGGCACAAGGGAAGTACAAAACCTCATGGAAGACGCAAGGACTACAAAGAGGTGGTTTTTTGTTGTAACAATGGGAAGAAAAACAGGACACCTGGCGCTTGGGATTGGAAGAGCTGCAAGCGCTACGATAAGCGTAATACCCGAAGAGTTTGGAAGAAAGAAAATAAGTCTTGACAGTGTCGTAAAGATACTGGCGGGGTCTGTCATCAAAAGGCTTGCCGACGGCAATGAACACGGGGTTGCAATTATATCGGAGGGTATAGCCAATATACTCGATGAAAACAGCCTCTCTCACCTGCAAGATCTTCAAAAGGATGAATTTGGCAGGGTACGTTTTTCAGAATTAGATCTGGGACAGCTACTTAAAAAAGAATCTACAAGGAAATTAGTAGAGATGGGAATAGATATAAGGATAGTGGACAAAAGAATCGGGTATGAGCTGCGCTCTGCCCCACCCATCCCATTTGATGCAAAGTACACAAGGGACCTTGGCTACAGCGCAGTAAAATTTTTACTGCAGGGCGGAAGTGATGCCATGGTGACAATTCAAAGGGGCAAAATGGTACCTATAGGGTTTGATAAGCTCATTGATAGCCGCACCGGTAAAACCAAAATAAGATATGTTGATATAAACACAGAGTCTTATGAAGTGGCAAGAAAATATATGATAAGGCTAGAAAAAGAAGACCTTCAAGATCAGAAAAAATTAAGAAAGATAAATAAAGTCACCAATATTTCGGCAAATAAGTTTAGGGAATATTTTGGAGATATATTCTAATATCATAATTAAGCTTCAATTTCTTTTACAATAGCCTCGGCTACTTCCTCAGGCTCAAGCCCTTCCCTGTCCAGGATTATATCTGATTTTTCGTAGAGTTCTCTGCGTGATTCAAAAAGCTCTTTTGCCTTTGTATATGGATCATCCACGTTTAGAAGCGGTCTTGTGGTTTTGTGTTTTACTCTGTTAAACAGGGTTTCAATAGAGGCTTTTAGGTAAACCGTAACACCTGATTCTTTCATAATATCCCAGTTCTCATCTTTAATCACTATCCCGCCTCCGGTCGATACAACCTGACCGGACCTTTGAGATATATCCCTTAACATCTCTGTTTCAATTGCTCTGAAATATGGCTCACCCTGCTCTTCGAAGATTTGTGAAATGGCAACACCCTGCTGTTTTTCAATTTCTAAATCCATATCCACCAGGACTGCACCAATATTGCTGGAAAGAATTCTGCCTACGGTAGTTTTGCCTGCCCCCATAAATCCTATAAGATAAATATTATTTTTCTTTTCCAAAGTTTTCCAAAAGTCCTCTAAGTCTTTTGTCTTTATCTCCATCTTTTCCTATCGAGACAAATTTCTCTACATACTTACCTATAATATCACATTCGATATTCACGGTATCACCCGCTTTTGCACTTTGTAAAGTGGTCTTATCCTGCGTATGAGGAATAATGTTTACTGAAAAAGATTCCCTTTTAACCTCATTTACCGTGAGGCTTATTCCGTCAATTGCCACTGAGCCCTTTTCTACAATATATTTCGCTAACTCATCTGACACAGAAACCCAGATTTCCACCGACCTGCCAACAGGGGTTACCGAGCTTATCCTGGCAGTTCCGTCCACATGACCAGTTACAAAATGACCTCCCAGCCTGTCGCCAACCCTTAGCGATCTTTCCATGTTAACTGCAGATCCCCTGCGAAGCTTGCCAAGGCTGGTTTTACTAAGTGTCTCATGGGACGCCTCTACAGAAAATGTACTGCCTTTAAAAGAAACCACTGTTAGACAAATTCCATTTATAGCAATGCTGTCACCAAGCGCTATACCCTTAAGATCAACATCTTTGGACTCAAAAGTGAGAACAACTTCTTTTGATCCTTTTTTTAGATCTTTTACTTTTGCTATCCCTTCTACAAGACCTGTAAACATTATGCCTTTTCCCTATTTTCAGTAAAAAACAAAGTGCATGCTATTAATAGTATAACCCCGATTGTAATACATGAATCTGCTACATTAAAAGGAGGCCAGTGAAGATTAGGATCTCCAAACCAGTGAAAGTCCAAAAAGTCTGTGACATAACCCTGCCTTAGCCTGTCTATGGAATTTCCTATAGCACCGCTAAGTATTAAAGAGAGCGAAACGATCATGATCTTCTCTTTAAACGGAGTGTTATATATAAAAGCAGATATCAAAACCAATGCTATAATGAAAACGAGAATAAAGAAATAGAACCTGAAATTTTCGGGAAGGTTACTTAAAAATCCAAATGCCACCCCGGGGTTTCTGATATGAACAATATCAAAAAACGGCAGTAATGAAATTTTTCCATAGAGCGGAACACTCTTTACTATCAGATATTTGGATATCTGATCCAGTATTACAAATACTGTGCAAATTATGCTTACAAAACCAATTTTTTTCATACTAATGACTCACTTATTAAATGAATAAATTTTTGCCCATTTCGATCTTTTAATAAAATCGGCAGCCACACTGCCATATCTTCCACTTTTTCGATTTTCATAAATACCCTCAAACGTCATACGTGCTTTATCATACTGCCCGCCGGCATATAAAGAAATACCGAGTAATCTTGAATTTTCCAGTTTTAATTTATCTGTTGGCAGGCCAAGCCTCTCAGAGTGCAGCAGGTAGTCCCTTGCAATATCAAATTCCCATTTATTAAAAAACAGTTTTCCAAGCAGGTAGTAAGGAACTGCATAATCGGGGTATTGCTTTGTTAATCTATCTAGTGCCGAGATGCGCCTAAGCTCTTTTTTTGTCATATAGTATTGTTTTAGGCCTTGCTGACTGTCATCATTTTTTGTAAGTGAATCAAGCTTTATACTGAGTTCATTTTGAATATCGACAGGCAAGGGATTATTGTACAGGCTGCTGAAAATTTCACGGCCTTTATCCGAATCACCTCTTGTCCAGTGATATGTACCGATAAGGTTTAAAATAATATCTCGAGAAACTTGCGACACTCTTGTTTTTCTTTCGGCAATTTTTGATAGGTTATGAAAATCTTTATCATAATAATAAGAATATGCCAGAGATTCCAAAATTCTGTTACTTCTTGGATTATAATTCAAAGCTTTTTTAAATGACTGTACGGCCTCATAATAATTGCCCTTTTCAAACTCTGAGATACCTACATCGGCAAGGTGCGAACTTTTACGGGGACAGCTGTCATCAAATATACCAGGTTTACTGTACTTATGTTTTGAAAGAGCCCGGGCAGATTTAGCAATTTCTACAGTTCCCAGATGATCCTTCCACTGATTAATTAAAGCGCTTAAGTCAGTTTCATACACACTAAAATCACCGGTATTATAAACAGTCTTAAAATCTTCAATACCATATTCACTTATCAAAAACCTTACGAAAGATCCCATAAGAGTATAGCTTTTAGAAGAAGCCGCCGCCCAGAATCCATAACCTAGAATATTTTGTATATCGATATTATTATCACTTTTAAGCATGGCGGCAGACCACTGATCGGGATCAAATCCATCGCTGTTATCCCAGTCTGCAGCAACGGCCAGTCCCTCAATAAGACCAACCTTTGGGCTTATTTTCAATATTCCTGATGCAAATTCGGATGACAATATATGCACAAGCTCATGCTTTAGCACAGGATGTGGGTAGAAACCGTATACCAGATGGATTTCACTGTGTATGGGGTTTGCAATGGTAGTCTGTCCGGCTCCTATAATTTTCTTTCTGGTTTTTTCGTCTGCATATATGTATGAGACTATTTTCTTTTCGGGAGAAACATTAAGATACTCAGTCAGCTGTGCGTATTGCCATTCATGATCGAGTGCAATTAGCTCTATGTTTTGAGATACCTCTGTACCAAGGGGAAAATAAATAATAAAATGCTCTGTCTCAAAATAGTCCTTAAAAATAGTGTTTTGGATATAGTGCCTCGTGTGCTTAATTCCAAGGTTGTTTTCATATATCTTATAAGCTGTGATTATAAGGCTTATAAATATAAAGAGCGCAACGGTTCCTATACCTATATATCTAAACCTGTAATCATGAATAAGTTTTAAAACGAGTAAAAAGAAAATCCCCCAACATATTGTTACCGCTCTAAAAGTAAGAATTTTTTCATCAATGAGGATTATCTGGTCGTATATTGGCCCTGGAAAAAGGCCGAATATATGATTATAAGAAAACACAGGCGGCTGGGAGTAAAGTACATATAGGGAATAAATAATTATGGCAAACACGCAAAGCGAGCCCAGAAAAAATCCTCTTTTTGGAAAGAAATATCCAATAAGAAGCCCCAGGGTCGAGGCAAAAAACACTGTTATGGTTGTGATAAGAAGAAAAAATGCAAGCCCTTCTCTTAGATAACAATCTGACTTTATAAGTGACGAGATAAGACCCACCAAAAACGGGATCAACAAAATAATAAAATTAATGAAAAAACTTGTTGAGATAAGGTCTGAATATCTCTTTCTCATAGGATACTTTTTCTTAAGATCCAGGTTTATATATTCAGCCGAAATAAATATAGACACAAAGGACATAAAAAACGCCATAATGACAGAGTATTCAAACCCAAGTGTGCCAATGAGCGGAAAGAAAGTGAGAAACACCGAAACCACCAGCGCTACAGCGGCTGCGACAACTACTTTTTTTGAGAGTACTATATCTAATAAATCCAATACACTTTCCTATTGAGTGTCATAACGGAGATAAAATCAAGATAATAAAATCTCATCGATTTGTTTAAAAAGGGCATGTACATCATCTTTTGTATTATAAAAATGAGGAGCAACCCTAAGGCCTCCTCCTCGCACATTTACAATAACATTTCTATCTAATAATGAGTCTCTTAACTGAGCAGAATCAAAATCTCCGCAAAATGATATAATCCCGGCCCTTTGATCTTTTGATACCGGAGTGTTCACTTTAAAACCTCTTTTCTGAGCCTCATCTATGATAATATCTCCAAGATACTGAATTCTTTCACACACATTTTCTATTCCGATTTCAAGAAGTAGCTCAATACTTGCTCCAAGGGCAAAGATACCAAGCACATTAAACGATGACTCTTCAAACTTTATGGCATTTGGTTTAAGCTCTGGGTCGATTGATTCATACTCTGCGTCATTCACAATGCTTTTCCATCCCAGAAGTACTGGATGTATATCCTTTACGATCCTCTCACTGCAATACAATATCCCCGTACCCTCTGGGCTTAGAAGCCACTTATGCCCGTCTGCTGCAAGGAAATCAATTCCAAGCTCTTTTACATCCATAGGTACTATGCCAAGACTCTGAATGGCGTCTACACAAAAAATCAAATTGTTGTTTTTGCATATTTGTCCAATAGATTTTAAGTCAGCCCTATAACCACTTGTAAACTGTACAGAGCTTACACTCAGAAGCCTTGTATTAGAATCTATATGTTTTTTAATCTCATTTAAATCCACCGTACCGTCTATAAGCGGTACCTGCCTTACCTCCACTCCCACCCTTTGCAGATCAAGCCATGTATATACATTAGTGGGAAAATCCTTATCAAAGATAATAATATTGTCACCGGCTTTCCATTCTATTCCCTTTGCAAGAAGAGACAGCCCATGGGAAGTGTTCTTTATAAATGCAATCTCTTCGATACCAGAATTCAGGAGTTTAGCAAAGTCGGCCCTTACGCATTCCACTCCTTCCATAAAATAGTCATAATCAGCCACTCCTTTATATAGAGCAGAGTTTATAAAACCATCTACTCTGTCACGCACCCTTGTGGATATGGGAGCTACTCCGGCATGGTCGAGGTATATATATTTTTCAGTAACGGGGAATAGTTTTCTGTACTCCGATATATCTTTTTCTGTTAAGTTATTTGCCATCTCTAATCTATTATTAATTGAGCCGTACACTACTGCCGAATCTTTTTGTAGTAAATAAAATCAAAATAATAACCAGACCATATTGAAAAATTAAATTAATGTATTAGATTGTACGGTCTAAACACATAAATGGAAGGTATTTTAAATGGGCTTAACCAATGATCAAATAAGCAGGTACTCAAGACACCTCATAATGCCTGAGGTTGGCGTAGAAGGACAGGAAAAACTAGTAAACTCAAAAGTGCTGTGCATAGGCGCAGGCGGGCTCGGTTCTCCACTAGCACTTTACCTTGCAGCAGCAGGCGTCGGAAATTTGGGAATACTGGATTTTGATGTAGTGGATTTCAGCAACCTGCAAAGACAGATAATTCATAGTGAAGATAATATAGGTGTTCTAAAGGTAGAATCGGCAAAGGAACGCCTGCTCGAGCTTAACTCTGATATAAACATAACTACATATAATGAAAGACTGTCGAGCGATAACTCGATGGAAATTTTTAAGGGCTACGACCTCGTTATCGACGGCACAGATAATTTTGCTACAAGATATCTTGTCAATGACACTTGTGTGCTTCTTGGAATACCAAACGTGTACGGAAGTATATTCAGGTTTGAAGGCCAGGTAAGCGTGTTCGATGCAAAGAGAGGCCCGTGCTACAGGTGTCTTTATCCCGAGCCTCCACCTCCGGGATTAGTACCAAGCTGTGCAGAGGGCGGAGTACTGGGAATTCTTCCCGGAATTATAGGTACCATGCAGGCAGCCGAAGCAATTAAGCTTATCATCGGAAAGGGAAGCCATCTGATAGGAAGACTTCTTTTCATGGATGTATTGGAAATGAAGGTTGATGAACTAACCCTACGTAAAGACAAGAACTGCCCTATATGCAGTGAAAATGCTACAATTAAGGAACTTATAGATTATGAAGAGTTCTGCGGAATTGGCAGGGGCGAGGAAGAAGACGCAGGGGATATGGAAATCACAATAGATGAGTTTAAGGAAATTAGAGAATCCAATAAAGATTTCGTGCTTTTGGACGTAAGAGAAGATCACGAATACGATATCTGTAAGTTTCATGAAGCAAAACTCATCCCGCTTGGAGAACTTGCTTCAAGAGTAAACGAGCTGGATACGGCAGACGAGATAGTAGTGCACTGCCATCACGGCATGAGAAGCCTGCAGGCTACGAGACTTCTAAGAGGTATGGGTTTTAAGAAATCCAAGAGCCTTGCCGGGGGAATTGACGCCTGGGCAAGTACTCACGATCTGGATATGCCTAGGTATTAATATAAATTCAAGACCAGAGGGCAGTAAACCAGCTGCCTTCTGGAAATTAAACCATAAGACTAAATAGCTAGTCCCTATTTTACTCAACACTCCTCAGCCAAGAATCCTTTCTAAAAACAATTGCATCCTTTATAATTGGAAGGTTAATACATATTGTTTGAAGGGGCATATTATCCTATGATAAAAAAACTCTCGATTGTCATACTTCTTCTCATGGTCATAGCGGCAGGAGCGGTTCATTTCTGGCTTCATAAAGACCCGCCTGATACGGTGATTACAGCTGAGAATGCACTTGCAACAAAAGGGCTTGTTGCTATTGGTTATTTTAATAATGACCTCCTGACTACTATACTGGAATATGCAAGGGGTGAAGAAGACCCATCTCCATTTCCAATGCCGGGCATGGATGAAGGACTATGGGAAGATCTGTACTCAGGAAAAGTGAACCTGAAAGAAAACCTCGACCACATAGTATTTGGAATTAATCTTTCCTTGGATAAAACCACTATAACATCAGACATTTCTTAGCATACAAAATTAGGTGGAGGTATCATAGCACTTGGAAATTTCGATTGGAATAATATCAGGAATGCTATACAGGATAGTTATATTATAGAAGATAAACAAAACAACAACTATAAAATCACTGCAATAAAGCAAGAGTCAGAAAAGGCAGAAAGAGTATGCCCGGGGGATGAAAAGACAAATCCCAAAAAAGATACAGAGACATACATAAATATTACCAAGACAGCGATTATGGCTTCAAATAGTTTAGAAAATGTGAATATGATTCTAAGCAGACTGAATCAGAACGCACAAGCTGAGGCAAACCTGTCCAAGTGGAGAGAATTTAGAAAAGGACGTCTAGCAAGCACTGGATTTCTGTATCCCAATGAATTGATTGAATCTACTACCGGCATGACAAAATTTTTGCTACAGAAAGAATTTACTGATGAGACTGACTTAACCAGAGCATTTATAGGAACATCAGTTGATTACATGAAAGCAGGATTTAGATTTGACGTACATTTGCAGGCAAATAACCAAAACTGGATAAAAGAGACTTCTGATAAAATTTCCTCAACTGTAAGTGAAATGAGAAAAGAGTACGCAGAGGATTTTCCAACATTACATAAGCTCTTATCCGGATTTAAAGTATCCCATGATAAAACTCTGATGGATATAAGTTTTGCAATGGATGCAAACACTCTAAAAACAATCCCAGACCTAGTTGGTGAATTTATAGGCTCATTATTCTCACTAGGCTCTGCATCTGACGAAGAAAGTGAATCTGAAGAAAGGATTAATGAAAATCCGTGGGATTACACAAACAATGAAGGATTTGAACAGATGTCTGATTTTACTCCGGAGAAGAACTGGCCAATTCCGAGTATTACCGATGGTCCCTTTGGAATTGATATTGACTCGGTTAGCTTGGGAGAAAAGAGCAAACTTCTTGAGCTGAATATTAAGTCACAGATACGTCTGCCCAAAAAGGACGAAAACAATTTTATGTCCTGGTTTGGTTCAGGAGCTGAGCTTACACTTATAATTGAATCTGTGAAGGGTAAGGACGGGCAGGAGCTTCTTAGGGATGAGTATTGTATGGAAAAGTTGGAGGACAATTTTGCAAAGAAGAACAGTGAACCGGAATCCGGCTTTGGTTATTCAAATAACACCGCACATGTAAGTAAAACAATACGCTTAATCCCTGGTACCAGTCTAAAAGACATAGATAAAGTAATTGGGAAGGTAAGTTTTACTGTTCCATCAAAAGTTAAAAAAATTCCCGTCACTTTAAAAAAAGGTACCGTAGTCGAGCATAACGATATGCGTTTTTACTTAAGCAGCATAAAACAGCAGAGCATAAGCTATCAGATATCTGGAGACAAAGATAAACTACTGGAAGTAAGAGCACTTAACGACAAGGGCCAGACACTTCAGTCAAGCTTTGGCACCTCCTCATCGTATAGAAATGTTAAGAGTTTCCGTGGAGATATTAAGGGCCTTGAGATTTATGTATTGGATAAAAAGACAGAGAATGAAAGAGATTTTGAATTGAAGGCAGAGGACATATTCAAGGTTAAATATAATGAAGAGAAAAATACTCTACCTATACTGGTTGAACCCGGAGTAGTTAAAAAGAGTAAATGGAAAAGACTTAGCTCAAAAAAAGTTAGTCTAGCCACACTTAACTACTACGAACGGCCAATCGCGGAAAGGGATAAAGATATTGTGGCTGAACACACTCACAGCCCAATTATTATTACTGCAGAGCATAAGTTTAATCAAAAGTGGTACAGTCAACCAATGTTACAGGTTTATATGCCATTTATTTGAGAATTAAATAAAAACCTGAGTGCACTAGAAGTTCACATAACAAAACCTCTAAATCAGAAAACCGAGAAGGAATTTTCGAAATTTTCAGAAATTAGAGCTCCACAGAGTACCAAAACGGGTGAGTATGTTACGTCATACAGCCATAAAGACTCACCCTATATGGTTGATCAAATCGGCATTGACCTTGACCTTGAAACAGGTACCAAAATCGAAACACTAGAAGGGAAACTAACCTTCCGCCTGCCTCAGAAAATTTCCAGAACTGAGATTGAAATATCAGAAATCGGTAAGCCTGTAAATATTAATGAAGATACTAAAATTACAATACGTGAGATTAATAGAGGATTTATACCACGACTTAAAATCGACTTTGAAGGCAAGACAAAAAAGCTTATTAATATTATTGCTATAACTGATACAGGCAAACGCATATTCCCTGCGCAGACAAGGCTAGAAAATGATATATGGGAAATACAGTATGATCTTGGACAGACATTCACTCACCTCGAAGTCGTTATGGCTGACGAGCAGGCTGTAATAGAATATCCGTTTAATCTTAAGCCTGAATATTTAGAAGAACAGAATTGATTTCGGACCAGAACATGGCTATAGATTAAATTTAAGTTAGGTAAGGTAAGACAAGAAGATAGCAAATAATCTTCTTTTTGTAGTATTAAATTACATCTACAGTCATATTATTACTTTCAAATTGAGTAATATCTAATATTATTACAACTTCTTATTCAGTTGTATCTCCCTAAAGGAAATATTTGGAATGACAGACAAACACACACTTCATGTTCTGAAAACAGTATTTGGTTACAATACCTTCCGGCCACTGCAGAGTGAAATTATTTCTAATTTGCTCGACAAACGTGACACAATGGTGATCATGCCCACAGGTGGGGGCAAGTCGCTCTGTTATCAGATTCCAGGGTTATTATTCGAAGGACTCACAGTTGTAGTATCTCCGCTTATATCACTCATGAAAGATCAGGTAGAGCAGCTCACCGCCCTTGGTGCGCCTGCCGTATATCTAAACAGTTCTCTAAGTGCCGGAGAATATCAAAAAAATGTAGGCTCTGTACGCGCAGGTAAAGTAAAACTTCTGTATGTTGCTCCTGAGACATTGCTCACTTCTGCAATGTCCGATTTGCTTGCCACTCAAAAAATAGACTGCCTCACCATAGACGAAGCCCACTGTATTTCAGAGTGGGGGCATGATTTCAGGCCACAGTACAGAGAGCTTATTAAAGTACGCAAGCAGTTTAGTGATGCTGTATGCATTGCGCTCACAGCAACTGCAACTCCGAGAGTAAGGAAGGATATACGGGACAGTCTTGGATTTGATGCGGCAAGTGAGTTTATAGGGAGTTTTGATCGAGAGAACTTACTGCTGCGAATTGTTCCAAAGAATGATCCTGTCTTGCAAGTCGAACAATTTTTAAAAGAACATGAAGACAAGTCCGGAATCATATACTGCTTCTCACGCCGGGGAGTTGAAGAGCTTACTGAAAATCTCAGAGCCAGAGGGTTTTCGGCACTACCCTATCATGCAGGCCTCTCAGACCACGACCGCAAACATAATCAGGAACTTTTCATACGTGATGATATACAAATCATAGTTGCCACCATAGCGTTTGGAATGGGAATCAATAAGCCCAATGTGCGATTTGTGATTCATTTTGATCTGCCCAAAAACATTGAAGGCTACTATCAAGAAATAGGCCGCGCCGGAAGGGATGGCCTGCGGGCAGAGTGCCTGTTACTGCTAAGCTATGGCGACATTCAAAAAATCCGTTTCTTCATCACTCAAAAAGAAGATAAAGAACAGCGGGTAGCAAATATTCACCTAAACGCTATGCTTCAGTTTGCTGAAAGCGATGACTGCCGGCGTATCTCGCTTCTAAAATACTTTGGAGAAGATTATACTAAAGAAAACTGTGCAATGTGCGATAACTGCCTTGCAGATAAAAAGGAGCTTGAGGATATTACGATTCCGGCCCAGATGTTTCTTTCATGTGTTAAACGCACAGGAGAAATCTTCGGAGCAAACCATGTAGTCAATGTCCTGCGCGGATCAGAAAATCAAAAAGTATTAAATTTTAATCATGAAAAACTATCAACTTATGGTATCGGCAAGGACTATTCCAAAAAACAGTGGCTTCACCTTGGCAGGCAATTTGTACAAAAAGAACTATTGCTCCAGGACCCAAAACACGGAAGCCTTAAACTCACAAAAAAAGCATATAATGTCCTTAAAGGAAATGAAAAGTTGCTTGGAAAAGTAACCCCCGACACTCAAAAACCTATTAAGATATCAAAGCAGACCGATTACGACCAGAAGTTATTCGATATATTAAGAAAAAGACGCAAAGATCTTGCCGACAGAGACAACGTACCGCCGTATGTTGTGTTTTCGGACCGGACATTAATAGAGATGGCAGGCCTTTTACCAAAGTCAGAAGAAAGCCTTCTGCAAATTTACGGAGTCGGCCAAAAAAAACTTCAAACATATGGCTTAGAGTTTATAAGAGAGATTACTGAATATTGTAAGCATAAAGGGAAGTAATTGGATCATCCTACTATCATATACCAATCTATATATATGATCGTTAACCAATTATTTCACTAAAGAGTTTGAATAGTTCAAATGGGGCTCATAGACTAATGATTTGCCCTTAATTAATTCATTTTGACCAGATTCAATTATCGTAAAATCATTAAACAGTACAGTTTTATTTCCATGATAAAACAGTGAAGTACCAAGCCAGCCAGTGGGTTCACGCACATTCAGCAGGTCTAGTATTGTTGGAGCCAGGTCGAGATGAGAGCCTAGATTATAATTCATGTAAGGCTCAAAACTTTCATGATAAATATAAAGTGGAATGCACTCGGCGAGACAGCCTTCTTTATCAATCGCACCCCCTTGATGATCTCCGTAAATAAGTAATATTGTATTATTCAATAATTCTGCATTTCGCAGCATTATATAGAGATACTCAAGCGCACTGTCTGTTTCATACATGCTCATTAAATAATCAATTTGCAGATTTGATAAACCAGAGTTTTTAAAATTGAATTTATCTTTTGTAGAATCGGAATAGTTCTTAAACGGCCCGTGGCTCTGATTGCTTATTATATAAGCAATAAATGGTACTTTTTTATCTTTAATTATATCAACAGACTGCTTATAAAAATCTCTGTCTTTCGAATACCATCCTTTTGCTTCTCCATAATAAAAGTCTTCATCATAAAATTTATCAAATCCTACAAGAGGATAATATTTGTTCTTGTTATGAAACTGTCCATTCACAGGGTTCATTGCAAAAGATGTGTAACCCTTTTCCTTAAGCACCTCTACAAGGGTATTAATGCGATTATAATCAGCTGTATTTAAACCCACCTGGTTTCTAAGGGGCAGGAGGCTTGCCAACAAACCCAGGTCAGCATCTGTAGAGGCGCCGCCGCTGTGCTGAGCAAAAAAATTAGTGAAGTAAACCGACTTATTTTTAAATTTATTCAAAAACGGCATTACAAGCTTTCCGTTTATTAGGTAATCAACCGCCTGTTTTTCAAGTGATTCTATCTGGACGATTATTACATTAGCATTTTCAAATCTGGCAATGTTTTCCTGTCTGACATTATCTTTATTAATCTTTCCCGGGTATGGGTAATCCTTTTTCTCATATGACATTTCATATGAAAAGATTTCTTTATATACCGGCAGCACTCCCAAATGCAAAACAGCTGCTGAGGAGCCTAATTTCACAAGAACATCACTATTTCCGTATCTAAAGTTTTGAAATGCTACCAGTGCAACATTTCCAACAGCAACAACAACAATCATTAAAACTTTTATATAACTCTTTATTCTCATTGCGCTTGGAAGATTTAGGTATTTAAAGGTAAGCCAGATGGAAGCAAACAAAAGAATAATAATTGCCCACTCCTCATAACCCAGCAGCTGAGAATAAACCTGGCGTATAAGATGAGACCCCTCATATGCCCTTGAAAGAACCTTATAATGCGGAATGAATCCGAAGTATTTATAGTATATGAGTATAAATAGTAGAGCAGCAAAATAGACAATAATATATAAAACCGCAGATACTTTTGTTAGAATTTTTTTCTGTTTGGCAATTGATAATAATAAAAGAAAAACCAGGGGTGCAAAGAGCGAGTAAACAAAGAATTTACCTAGAGATATCAGCCAGTTAAAATGATCAAAATTATAAACATCTTTTTTTATTTCCACCATTAGAAGTAGATATGGAATGGAAAAACTTACTATTATGAGCGCTACAACAAGTCCTTTTATGAAGTTTGTTCTATTAAACATCTCTGAATTTTAAGACATTTATTGAATTATTGTTACTACTGAGAGATACAATAACAGGCAATAAATACAATAATTAGTAAAAAAATTTTAGATAACCAAAACCAGGTTCAAATAATCTGAATGTGCTAATATTCTGGGCAGAGAGGGACTCGAACCCTCACGAGCGTAAGCCCAACGGCTTTTGAGGCCGTCGCGTCTGCCAATTCCGCCACCTGCCCTGCTGCAATTAAAGAGATATCTAACACATAAAAAGTTTGCATGTCAAATTACTTAAGCTACCTGCCAGCATTGACTTATTGATCAATTTGTGAGATATTTTTAAGGACTGAGATTTAGGAGGTAACTTAGTTGTTGAAAGGTAAAGTAAAGTGGTTTAACAACTCTAAGGGTTATGGTTTTATTGTTCCTGATGACGGTGGTAATGACGTGTTTGTTCACTATAGCTCCATAGAGCATGAAGGTTATAAGGTGCTTAACGAAGGTGAAGACGTTGAGTATGAAACAACTGACGGCCCAAAAGGCCCTCAAGCAAGCAAAGTAGTAAGAGTTAGCAAAAGCGAATAACTTTTTGCCTGTTTTTAGTTGTTATTTATAAAGTTTTATGATTTTGGAAGTTAACCTTCCTGGTTATTCCGGGGGTTTCTTTTAATATCTGAGATTTTATCAATCTTTTTCTTCTTTTATAGTACAGTTATATTCATTTTCCTTTTAAGAGCACTATTAGATATTACTCTTTGCTCGACTCTTTTATCTTTTGAAACTAGATTGAAATTTCGGAGTTTGTAATTAATATCATTGTAAATAGACTCCCACTTTGCATTAAAACCAAATTGGTATTTAAAAATACGAATATACTGTTAGAATAGGTGGTTGTTTTAATATAGAGGAGGTTTTAATGAACATATTTAAACTAAGCAGAATTTTAAAAGTTTCTGCAATATTTGTTTTTATGACACTGGTTTTAAATGCAAACTCTTATGCAGAGGGTGATGCAGTAAAGGGCAAAGAATCATATGATCAAATATGTGCATCATGCCATGGCATGTCTGGAAAAGGCGACGGAGTTGCTGCAGCAGCATTAAACCCAAAGCCAAGAGACCTTAGCAGTGCAGAATATGTATCTACACTTGCTGACGATTACATATTTAAAGTAATAAAAGAAGGCGGCGCTTCTGTCGATAAATCTCCTCTAATGCCTGCATGGGGCGGTGTATTATCAGATGATAAAATCTGGAACGTTATTGCATATATCAGAAACGATCTATGTAAATGTGAGGCAAAGGCAAAGTAAGTATTTGAAAATAAAATATTAAGGAGAGGTGACCGAGTGGCTGAAGGTGCACGCCTGGAAAGCGTGTAAGGGGTTTATAGCTCCTTCGAGGGTTCGAATCCCTCCTTCTCCGCCAATACAAATTCAACCAGTCGGGCCCGTACGGCAGGAACTTGTAAACCCCGCCAGGCCCGGAAGGGAGCAACGGTAGCAAGAGCTCCAGCGCGTTGCGGTTACCTGACTGGTTGTTCATAAAAAAATGTCCTATATAGTACTTGCAAGAAAATGGAGACCACAAAACTTCGGTGAAGTCATAGGACAGCAGTTTATAACAACAACCCTAAAGAATTCACTATCATCGGGCAAGATTGCCCATGCATTTTTATTCTCAGGCCCAAGGGGCGTAGGTAAAACATCCACGGCGAGAATCCTTGCTAAGTCCATAAACTGTGAGAAGGGCCCTACCCCCGATCCTTGTTCAAAATGTACTAACTGTACCGAAATATCGGCAGGCAGATCAGTCGATGTTATTGAAATAGACGCAGCCTCTCATACTGGGGTTGGT